>JAUIAZ010000262.1 GCA_030427465.1 Gammaproteobacteria bacterium
GGTGGATCGTCCCATCGTTGAGTCAGACGCTAATTCTGAGTCAGATGCGGAATAAGCGCTAAATCAGCTAGAAAAAAGCCGGCTTTTGCCGGCTTTTTTGTTTTCAGGGAGTAAGTCTTTATCTTTTAAGGTGCCTTGCCAGGAAGTGACCAGTAAAAGACTGCTCAGATTCCATGAGATCTTCTGGAGTGCCGGTGGCGATGACCTTCCCACCCTTATGTCCGCCTTCTGGACCCAGGTCGATGATCCAGTCCGCTGTCTTGATGACGTCCAGATTGTGTTCAATAACAACCACTGTATTACCGTGGTCTCTTAGGCGATGAAGCACCTTCAAGAGCTGGTCTATGTCATAGAAATGAAGGCCGGTCGTGGGTTCATCCAGAATGTACAGTGTTTTGCCGGTGTCTCTTTTGGATAGTTCCTTGGCCAGTTTTACGCGTTGTGCTTCACCTCCGGAGAGTGTCACTGCACTTTGGCCTAGTCGGATGTAGGAAAGACCGACATCAATAAGCGTTTGAAGCTTTTTGGCCAGTGCCGGAATGGCGTCGAAGAATTCCCTTGCATCTTCAACTGTCATTTCAAGAACTTCGTAGATGGATTTGGTTTTGTACTCTATCTCCAACGTCTCCCGGTTGTACCGCTTTCCATGGCATTGGTCGCACTGAACGTACATGTCTGGCAGGAAGTGCATTTCAACTTTGATCACACCATCTCCTTGGCAGGCTTCACAGCGCCCCCCTTTCACGTTAAAGCTGAAACGGCCGGGTTTGTAGCCTCTGGAGCGGGCTTCTTGAGTGGCGGCAAACAACTCTCGGATGGGTGTGAACAGGCCTGTGTAAGTCGCTGGGTTGGAGCGTGGAGTTCGCCCTATTGGGCTTTGGTCTATATCAATAACTTTGTCAAAGTGCTCGAGGCCCTGAATTTCCTTATGGGGCTCAATATCCCTGGGTTGAGCCTGGTTTAGTTTGGCGGCAGCGAGTGGGTAGAGTGTCCGGTTTATGAGAGTTGATTTTCCGGAGCCTGAGACACCAGTGACACAGGTAAACAGTCCTACCGGTATTTCTGCGTCAACATTATCCAGATTATTGCCTCGACAGCCTTTGAGACTGAGCATTCTCTTGGGATCAATGGGGTGCCTTCTTGAGGGAACATTGATGGCCTGTTTTCCGGACAGGTATTGTCCGGTTAGGGATTCTTCATGGTTCATAATGTCTTCGGGCAGACCGCTGACTATGACCTCACCACCATGTACGCCGGCACCAGGGCCGATATCAATGATGTGGTCTGCCGCCATGATGGCATCTTCATCGTGCTCGACAACGATAACAGTATTACCCAGGTCTCGAAGCCGTGTCAGTGTGGCCAGAAGACGATCATTGTCTCGCTGATGCAAACCAATGGACGGTTCATCCAGAACGTACATCACACCTACCAGGCCTGCGCCTATCTGACTGGCCAGGCGAATACGCTGGGCTTCTCCCCCGGAAAGTGTGTCTGCGCTACGATCAAGAGTAAGGTAATCAAGGCCCACATTAACGAGAAATTCCAGGCGCAGGGATATTTCACGGAGGATTTTGTCTGCAATGCTTTTCTTGTTCCCGCTCAGTTCGAGGCTGTCGAAGTGTTTGAGGGCCTCTTCTATACCCATACGGGATATCCGGGGCAAATTAGTGTCATTTACGAATACGTGGCGGGAACTCTTTTTCAGGCGGCTGCCTTCGCAGTCTGGACACTTGACCTGGTTGATCAGCTTGGATAGCTCTTCCCGGGCAGAATTGGACTCGGTCTCTCGGTAGCGCCGCTCAATGTTCGGAATGACGCCCTCAAAGGGGTGCTCCCGAAAAACACTGTCTCCCCTTGAATTAACGTAACGGAAGCGAACGGCTTCGGAACCGGTACCTTGCAGCACACGTTTCTGAAAGGTCTCAGGAAGTTCTTCAAAAGGCTGATCAATGTCGACTTCATCGTGACGGGCCAGGCTCTCCAGCATCTGGAAGTAGTATATGCTTCGGCGGTCCCAACCCTTGATGGCACCTTCGGCAAGGCTGACGCCGGGTCGGTCCACGATCTTTTTCGGGTCAAAAAACTGCTTGACGCCTAGGCCATCACAGCTCTCACAAGCCCCGGCGGGGTTGTTGAAGGAAAATACGCGCGGTTCAAGTTCCGGTACACTATAGCCGCAGTGAGGGCAGGAGAAGCGTGTGGAAAACAGAAGCTCTTTTCCATCATCCATTGATGCTGCGATTACGATTCCATCTGCCATCTCGACAGCCGTTTCAATGGATTCAGCCAGCCGGGTGGCTATGCCTTCGCGGACCTTGATCCGATCGACGACCACTTCGATGCTGTGTTTACGCTTCTTGTCCAGGGCTGGCACTTCGTCTATTTCCACTACCGTGCCATCGACTCGCGCACGAATGAAACCCTGGGCTCGCAACTGCTCGATAATATTGAGATGTTCGCCTTTGCGATCCCTGATTACCGGGGCAAGGACCATCCATTTGGAGTCTTCAGGCAGGTCGCAGATCTGATCCACGATCTGGGTTACGGTCTGGGCTCTGAGAACTGTGCCATGATCAGGGCATCTGGGTTCGCCTATGCGGGCGAAAAGTAGCCGGAGGTAATCGTAGATTTCGGTGATGGTGCCAACGGTCGAGCGCGGGTTGTGGGAAGTCGATTTCTGCTCAATGGAAATGGCGGGGGACAGTCCTTCAATGTGGTCGACATCGGGCTTTTCCATCATGGAGAGGAACTGGCGGGCATAGGCCGACAGGGATTCGACGTAGCGACGCTGCCCTTCTGCGTAGAGGGTATCGAAAGCCAGAGAGCTTTTCCCGGAACCGGACAGACCGGTAATAACAACCAGTTTATCCCTGGGGATGTCCAGATCTATGTTCTTGAGATTGTGGGTGCGCGCACCGCGAATCCTGATGTGATTCATGCGTCCTCAGTCGGTGGGATTCAAAGAAATGCCAACCCCGAATTATACGGTGTCGTGGCCCGTGCCGTAAAACCCGGTTGCAGCTGAACTGATGTGAAACAGTGGTATACTACGCCGCGCTCGATGGGCGGCGATCACTTCTTTAATGGAATTAATGTGCTTTCGGAAATAGAAAAAAAGAACATCGGATTTATAGCGTCTCTGTACGCGTTCCGGATGTTGGGACTGTTTATGGTTCTCCCGGTATTTATGGTGGCAGGACAGGATCTGGATTCAGCAACCCCCTTTCTTCTGGGGCTGGCTCTGGGTATCTACGGCTTGAGTCAGGCCTTGTTCCAGATCCCGTTTGGCGCAGCCTCTGATCGTTTTGGCCGTAAAAAGCTGTTGTATCTGGGCTTGCTGCTTTTTGGTCTGGGAGGGTTGATTGCCGCCTTCAGTGAGAGTATCTACGGGGTCATTCTGGGGCGTTTCCTGCAGGGTGCCGGGGCGATTGCCAGTGTGCTGATGGCCTTGCTGGGGGACCTGACAAAGGAAGAAAACCGGACGAAGGCCATGGCCAGTGTTGGAATGACCATCGGCCTGGCCTTTGCTGTGTCTCTGGTTGTAGGCCCCTGGATCCTTTCCATCTGGGGGTTGCAGGGCTTGTTTCTGTTTACATCCGTAACGGCGCTTCTGGGTGTGTTCATCGTCAGCCGGCTATCCAACCCTGTCATGCAGATGAAGCGGCGCGAATTTTCTGTTGTCAGGGAGGATCTCGGCGAGGTGCTGAAAAACCCGCAACTGGTGCGACTTAACCTTGGAATATTGTTTCTCCACTTCGTGCTGACTGCGGTGTTTGTGGCTTTGCCTTTGCAACTGGTTTCCCGTTTTGATCTGCCACTCGAGTCGCATGGACTGAACTACCTCTGGTTGATGGGGCTTGGTTTCGTAGCGATGATTCCCCTGATTATATGGGGTGAAAAAAAGCAGAGGGTGAAAGTGGTTTTTCAGGCAGCGGTCTTTGTGCTGACGGTTGTTTTCGTGGCACTGGCTACCCTGCCGGAATCCCTGGCGGTGCTCTGGTTCCTTATCTGGCTTTTCTTTGTGGCCTTTAATTATCTGGAGGCAACTTTACCTTCGCTGGTTTCCAGAATGGTTCCGGCCGGCAAGCGGGGAACCGCAATGGGGCTCTACTCCAGTGCGCAGTTCATGGGGGCTTTTCTCGGTGGTGCGTTGGCGGGGTGGATGATTTCTGTACAGGGATTGGTGGGCGTCTATGGTATGTGCGCCCTGTTCGCATTATTATGGGCGGGTGTGGTGATAGGTATGCTGCCACCCCCCAACACGCGAAGCGTTATTGCTTCACTTAAGCCTTTCGGGGTGAGCGACAGTGACAGAGTGTTGCAGTCGCTCAGAGCGTTAAAGGGGGTAGAGGATGTGACGTTGGTCATCGAAGAGCAAGCTGCGTACCTGAAAGTGGACAAAGGATTGTTCGACGAAGACGCGTTAAAGCAGCACCCCCTGACACACAAAGCCTGAATATTACAAAGTGAAGGGAGTAAATAATGGCTCGTGGTATAAACAAAGTAATTCTGATTGGTAATCTGGGGCAGGATCCGGAAGTGAAATACACGCCTTCAGGCAATGCTGTAGCCAATCTGAGTCTGGCAACGGATGAAAGTTACAAGGATCGCCAGACAGGTCAGATGGTGCCTAAAACTGAATGGCACCGGATCGTGATGTTTGGCAAGACGGCGGAGATTGCCGGTCAATATCTGAAGAAAGGCTCCAAGGTCTACATAGAAGGCAAGCTGCAGACTCGCAAGTGGCAGGACCAGAGTGGGCAGGACCGGTATACAACCGAAGTTGTTGTCGATATTACTGGTCAGATGCAGATGCTGGACTCCAGAAGCGGTGGCATGGGCGGGCAGGATGATGGCTGGGCCTCCCAGGAAGCACCCGGCGGTGGCTATGCACGTAATAACAATGCGGCTCCCGCTGCATCGGCTCCGTCCAGACAACCGGCACCACAGCCGGTTACTGACGACTTTGACGATGACATTCCGTTCTAGATCCTAGCATCTGAGATCCGGGTTCGGCACTCTTTCTTGGTCCGAACCTGCGGAAGTTAAAACCAAGGCTCTGTAACAGGAGCCTTTCTTTTTCCGGAGTTGCCATAGCGGTTGCTTCTTTTCTTATT
>JAUIAZ010000263.1 GCA_030427465.1 Gammaproteobacteria bacterium
TCAATGCCTCACGCGGCACCGTTGTCGACATCGACGCCCTGGCGGAAGCCGTGAAGCAGGAAAAACTGCTGGGCGCCGCAATCGATGTATTCCCGGTAGAGCCCCGCGGCAATGACGATGAATTTGTATCACCGCTGCGAGGCCTGGACCGCGTGATTCTTACACCGCATATCGGTGGCAGCACGCTGGAAGCCCAAGAGAACATCGGCCGTGAAGTAGCGGAGAAACTGGTCCGCTACAGTGACAACGGTACCACGGTGACTTCGGTCAACTTCCCTGAAGTCTCACTGCCTTCGCACCCGGATGATCACCGTCTGCTACACATCCACCAGAACGTGCCTGGCGTAATGTCAGAAATTAACCAGGTGCTTTCCGACAATGGCATCAACATCAGTGGTCAGTATCTGCAGACCAACGATCGTGTCGGATACGTGGTTGTGGATGTGAACAAGGAGTACAGTGATCTTGCCCTGCAGAAGCTTCGCAACGTCAAAGGCACCATTCGCTGCCGGGTACTTTTCTGAGCTTTTTGCACTCCCGGACTCAGCGATGATCGGGTGTCTGTGTGACACCTGACCATCGCGACCTCTGGCTGCTGCCGCTGGGTGGCTGTGGCGAAATCGGCATGAACCTGAATCTTTACGGTCACGATGATGCGTGGCTGATGGTCGATTGCGGCGTCACCTTCGAGCGTGAAAGCGGTCAGCAGAATGTCCGGGTCATGCCCGACCCGCAATTCATTGTCAGCCGACGTGAAAAACTTGCTGGTATCTGTATCACTCACGCCCATGAAGACCACGTCGGCGCTCTGGCCGATATGTGGCCGCAACTCAAAGCCCCCGTCTATTGCACGCCGTTTACCGCCAGCGTGATTCGTCGAAAATTTGCCGAGAAAAATCTTCTGCACCGGCTGCCCCTGCATGAAGTCGGGCTTCGCACTACCTCTGAGGTCGGGCCTTTTATAGTGGAATGGGTACAGATGAGTCATTCGATTCCTGAACCCAGTGGTCTGCTCATCAGCACGCGGGCGGGGCGCATCTTCCATACAGCCGACTGGAAATTTGACTCACAGCCGGTCATCGGCGCCCCCTTTGACCAGCCAAGGCTACAGGCCATGTCGGAGGAGCAGATCGATGCGCTGGTCTGCGATTCGACCAACGCAACCGTCAGCGGCTGGTCAGTCTCTGAATCCGCGCTGGAGGAAGGGCTCAGGGACCTGGTCTGTCAGACCAAAGGCCGTGTGGTGGTTTCCTGCTTTGGCAGCAATATAGCCCGCCTCGTGACCCTGACCCGTATCGGTAAGCATCTGGGCCGGCGAGTCGCCGTGCTGGGGCGATCCCTGCATAACATGGTAGCCTCAGCCAGAGCCACCGGTTACTGGCCGGAGGACTGTGAACTCATAGACGGCCGGCATCTCGGATACCTCCCGAAAGAAGAGGTGATGGCGATAGCCACCGGCAGCCAGGGTGAACCGCGCAGTGCCCTGCACCGCATGGCGCTGGACACTCACCCGGAGCTCTTGCTCGACCCTGAGGATCACGTGGTATTCAGCGCCCGAGCCATTCCCGGAAACGAACCGGACATCGACCGACTGATCCGACGGCTGCGCCAGAAAGGGGTCCGTGTTACCCAGTCGGAACAACATGCCCGGAAAATTCACGCCTCAGGCCACCCGTGTGCACAAGAGCTGAAACAACTTTATGATTGGGTCAGGCCGCAACTACTGATCCCCGTGCATGGAGAAGAAAAGCATATGCAGGCCCAGGATACCCTGGCGGGGGAAGCTGGCATTCCCAGACGCCTGACAGGTCGCAACGGCGACCTGTTCCGGATCCGCCCGCAGATCAGCGTACTGCGGAGGGCCGCAGAAACCGGCCGCCTCCGCCTTCAGGAGAGCCCACCCGGTCGTTAAAGGAAACACCCGGATTACTGCCGTCAACGCGGGGCTGTTTCATCTGTCAGTCGGCCACACACGTACTACCTGCAGAGGTAAGGAAATGACCCATCAAGCAGAGATTAAACGAGAAAGAATGAGGATCTGGGGCAACGCGCTCTGGTTCAACGTATTGTGGTTTGCACTGGTACTCGGTGCAGCGGCACAGAATCTGACATATGGCTGGGCTGCACTACTGGTGCTACTGGTCTGGGCCGCTGTTTACAGCAACAATTTCCGCAACGACCTGCGCATGGCCATTGCTGGTGTTGTGGTGGCCCTGGTGGTGGAGCCCGTCTGGCTGGCTGGAGGCCTGATCACCTATCCCACCCAGAGTGCCTACAACTTGCCGCCCAACTGGATTGTGGCCTTGTGGGCGGGGTTCGCACTGAGCTTCAATCACTGCCTTTACTGGTTGCAGTCGCGACTGACGGTGGCCTTGGTGCTGGGTGGTGTGGGCAGCCTGTTTTCTGTGACATCTGCCGCCCGGTTGGGCGCTGTAGAGTTCCCGGAAGGCTGGCCACCCATGGCGATCACCTATGGTCTAATCTGGGCACTGATCACGCCGCTGCTGGCCTGGCTGGCCAGCCGTTATGCGCATGAAGCGGAAGAGCAGGCAAAGACGCAGGCCCGCCAAGCATCGGAAGATACGGAAGGTCAGCACTAGGGCCTGATTTCGGCAGGCCCGCTCCAGGGGGTGGGGCACAAACCTCAGGGGGTGCCCAGCGGCAGAATCTTGAGTTCCACCCGGCGATTCTGTTGTCGCCCTTCCTCTGTGGTGTTCGATGCCAGCGGGTATCGCGGGCCAAACCCGACAGCCACCAGCCTATCGCGGGTGATACCCTGGGAAGCCAGGTAGTCAGCGACACTCTGGGCGCGCTTTTCACTCAATGTCTGGTTGTACTCCAGCGAGCCGGTAGAGTCGGTATGACCGGCTACTTCCACCCGGGTCTGGTCAAACTCCTTGAGCACTACTGCCACTGAGCTCAGCGTGTCAAAAAACCCGGAGCGCACATCAAAGCGGTTGGTGTCGAAGGTAATGTTCCCGGGCATAATCAGGCGGATTTCATTTCCTTCCCTCGCGACCCTGACCCCACTGTTTTCCAGGCGCTGACGCAACTGCATTTCCTGCTGATCCATGTAGTAGCCCACCCCACCGCCAATGGCACCTCCGGCAGTCGCACCGATCAGGGCGCCCTTGCCACGGTCCTTCTTGCTGGAAGTCGCCGCACCGATCACGGCACCAGAAACTGCACCTATAATGGCACCACTGGTGGCGTTCGACGTTTTGGATTCACCGGTATACGGGTCCATGGTCTGGCAGCCCACCAGAACGCCTGCCAGGAACAAGGCACTTACCTTCACACTTTTCACACACAGATCCTCTTCAAAAGACAGCCGGGGCCCGCCCTGATGCGAAACCCACCCTGCTGTACAAAGTAGACTATTTTTCCTGAACGGAGGCTGAATTCAGGCTTTCGAGGCTCGCCGACAGGGCATTACCAATGCGCTCAAAGACCTGATTGCGCAGATCCGGCGCTTCATTGACCAGCTGGTGCCGGGCACGCTTCAGGAAAGTCACCGTTGCATTGGGTAACAGCGCTTGCAACTTGGCAACGTTATGCTGCCAGTCAACGGTCGCATCCTCCTGCCCCTGAATGATGGTGGCAGGCATCGGCAAGGGGTCTTTCATCTCAATCGCCGCCACCCACTTGCGCAGGGCAGACACCCAGTCCACGGCAATAAACTGCGACTGCAGCGGATCCTTTTCTTTCAGGAAACGGACAAACTCGGAATCATGGGAGTTGGTTGAGAAGCCGCGGCGCCAGGTGCGGATAAAGCCGCCTACGATGGCATGCAGCAGGACCACCTGTCGCCAGCCTTTCGGACGCACCAGTGGTGCCAGAAGCACCCAGTGCTTGAACGGAGAATCTTCGAGGGTGTAGCGGAAATGGAACAGTGTTTCGATCAGAACCGCAGCGCCGGTACTTTGCCCGACGGCAAACCAGGGCCCGGCCAGGTTACCTTCACAGACTTCCAGGCAGGCTTTCAGTATGCCCTGATAGTCCGAAAAGCTCTTGATCGAAACCGGGTCACCGGAAGACAGTCCGTGACCAGGCAGGTCATAGGCAACCACCGAAAATGACTGGCGCAGCAGGTATTCAATCAGGTGACCGTAAAGTCCGACATGGTCAAAGTACCCGTGAAAAACAAAGACGGTGCCTTTTGGCCGGGGTGGCGTGTAAACATGCAGGGCCAGCCGGTAATCCAGGGCTTCAAAGTACCCCAGACGATGGGTGACACCGGAGATGCGGCTTTCCTTGTCGATACGGTAGTAAGCACAATACTGCTGCTCAATTTCGGACAGCTTTGCCTTGCCGCTGAAGTCGACCGGCCGCATCTGTTGACGCAGCCGGTCGCGGTCCCAGAACGGGATCATAAAGTCTCCCGTCAGAGCACGTTGACGCAGTTCAGATCATCAAAAGCCTGCTCCAGACGCTTGACCATCGAAACCTGAGCCTCACGCAGCCACACGCGCGGGTCGTAGTACTTTTTGTTGGGCTTGTCTTCGCCATCCGGGTTTCCGATCTGCGCCTGCAGATAGCCTTCTTTGGCCTTGTAATAATTCATGATGCCTTCCCAGGTCGCCCACTGGGTATCGGTGTCAATATTCATCTTGATCACACCGTAACTGATGGCCTCACGGATTTCCGCCTGCGAGCTGCCTGAGCCACCATGGAAGACAAAGTCCAGCGTCTTGGCCGGGACGCCATATTTCTCAGAGACAAACTTCTGCGAGTTATCCAGAATCACGGGGGTCAGCTTCACATTACCCGGCTTGTAGACGCCATGCACATTTCCGAAGGAAGCGGCGATAGAGAAACGCGGGCTGATGGCAATCAGTTTTTCGTAGGCGTAGGCGACTTCTTCCGGCTGCGTATACAGCATGGCGTTGTCGATGTCCGTGTTGTCAACGCCATCTTCCTCGCCACCGGTTACACCCAGCTCGATCTCCAGCGTCATGCCCATTTTATCCATGCGCTTGAGATATTCAGCACAGGTGCTGATGTTGTCTTCCAGGCTGTCTTCCGAGAGGTCAATCATGTGCGAGCTGAACAGGGGCTTGCCGTGGGTTTCGTAATACGTTTCTCCGGCATCCAGCATGCCATCAATCCAGGGCA
>JAUIAZ010000264.1 GCA_030427465.1 Gammaproteobacteria bacterium
TGTGCCTGCTGTCAGCGCGCCGAGACTGGTGACCTCTTCCACCGGCAGAGAGCTGCCCTGGAACTGGAAATCAGTAATGCTGGTGACGAACAGCGGGAAATCCCCGATGCTCTCGTTTCTTGGATCAAGGAAGGCAAAGTCGACCACCGAATCCTGGGCCAGGGTGAAGGACCAGGTATCGTTGATGACATTGGTGCCGCCCGGAACGGAAGGCAGGAGGTTATCGAACTCGTAGGTTCCCCCCATCAGGTCGGCGTTGAGGCTGCCAAGCACCAGGTTTTCACTGGCGGCCTGAGCCTGACTGATACCCATGACGCACACTGCGCCCAGTACTGCGCTTGTTACTGTTTTTCTGATCGCACTCATTTCGGTTATCCCCGTATGGTTTGGCGGTTGAACCCGAGGCAGCAGGATGCATGCCACCGGCTTACTGCAGATGGCCTATTTATTTAGGCTCTTGTTTTACTTAGTTTTATATAGACCACACCCGGGTTACCGACAATCGAAAAGCACATGAATTTTTCGTGATCTTTTGTTTACCCGAAAAAGCGTTTCCTATTGGCGACAGAATGTTGGCATTCAGAGACAGTTGCTGGCTTTCAGAGACAGGGAGGTGAAGCACAGGCATAGGTCGCTACGCGTTTGTGCCATCCGGGCAGCCACACGCTGCGCTCGATTTCCTGGTCTGCCAGGTTCGCCCGCCGCTCGAGTACCCGCGCGGCAGCCTCGGCAAAAATCCGGGCCGCGTTTTCAGGCGGCTCGCCTGCGAACCGCCCTGCCCCGGTTTCGAGTACCTGTTTCAAGCCCCAGCCTTGCCCCTTGTAGCGCTCTGTGGGTGAAAGGCCCTCGCCCTTGAAATTCACGTAATCGGTCAGCGCATAACGCCCCGGGTGACTTGCGCAAAGCGCGCTCATGAAATTGATGCCAGGCTGGGCCAGGGGGTTTTCTTCCTCATTCCAGGCCCTGAGAATTTGCGGCAAAGCCTGAGATGCGCGCTGCATCAGAAACGCGGACTGCAGATCAAAGCGGCTTTCAAGGAATGCCATCAGATCCGCTTTTTGAGGAGCAGCATGCGCTGACAGAAACTCCCGAGGGCTTGACCAGGGTGCCGGAGGCAGGGGTTCAGGACGCAGCATGGCAGGCAGGGCCTGCTCAGAAAACTGCGCGCGCACATAGGCGACAAAGCGGGGAAAACTTTCGACGAAGGGCCCCGGCTTGCCGGCGGGATACCAGATGAAGTGACCGATGCCCAGCGAGGGAAATGCCTCGCCCACATTCCAGTGCAGCAGGCAGGCGTTTTTCCCTGCACATTCGTTACCGAAGATTCTCTGGCCGATGTCGGCCAGTTCAGATCGCGACTGCCTGGCCGGCTGCAGGTCACAGACCGGCGGCAGCCGCAATGACTCGTGGGTCTGTGCCAGGGTGCTGGCGAGGCCGCTTATCAGGTATACCGTGATGAGAGCCAAGGCTCGCCGGCATCGGCTGAACCGGCACGCACGCGGTTCAGGCTCTATACTCATTCGTTACTCCATTCACTTCAGGGGAGTCCGCACTCATGACTGAACTCAGCGTCAACGAAACTCTCGGTTTGATTTCCGGGCTGAAAATACCACCAGCCCCGGTTATTCTGCAGAAACTGCACGCCGAACTTCAGAAGGATGAACCTGAAGTGCAAAAGGTGGCGAATGTCATTGCTGAAGATGTAGGGCTTTCCGCTCTGGTGCTGAAAACGGTCAACGCACCTGTATTCGGGTTGAAAACCTCGGTTCGTTCGATTCAGCATGCAACCAGTCTGCTGGGGCTTTCCAATACCATCAATATCGTAGCAGGTCTGGCCCTGATGCAGAGTCTGGGCGGCAGTGGCAATGATGAAAAGATGTGGGACAGTGCCTTGCTGACCGCCCGTTACAGTGCCGGCCTGGCGCAGAAGTTTCCGAATGTCACCGCCGATGAAGCCTACATGCTCGGCTTGTTCCACAATGCCGGTGAAATTCTGATGCGTCAGAATTTTGAGCAGTTTCAGCACTTTCGCCTGAACCTGCCCCCGGAAGGAGTGGACAACCTCACTGAACTGGAACAGCAGGGCTTTAAAACCGATCATGCCGTGGTGGGCTATTACCTGGCCAGAACCTGGGGACTGGACCAGCCAGTCTGCCAGGCGATCCGGGATCACCACGATGTGCCCCGCCGCCTGCAGGAAAGCGTGCGCACGGACCCGGAAGAACGCGAGAAAATGATGCTGTGTGTGCTCAAGATGGCCGAGCAGATGGAAAGAATCGAAGCCACCGGGAAAAGCGATGCGGAATGGGATATGATTCGCGACGATGTGCTGGCCTATGTGGGCCTCAGCGAACCGGATTTCCATGATCTGACCGACAGTCTTTCCGAAATTATTCAGGCGGCATGAACAAACAGAAACGCGAACAGATTTTCCAACGTTTTCAGCAGGAAAACCCCGAGCCCCGTACCGAGCTGGAGTATCAGAGCACCTTCGAACTTCTGATCGCGGTCATCCTCTCAGCCCAGTCAACCGATGTCGGTGTAAACAAGGCGACCCGCAAGCTGTTTCCGGTCGCCAATACCCCCGAAGCGATTCTGGCACTCGGCCTGGAGGGCCTCAAAAAGCACATCCGTACGCTGGGCTTGTATAACGCCAAAGCCGAGAATGTGATCAAGACCTGTCAGCTGCTGGTAGACCGGCATGGCAGTGAAGTGCCGGATGACCGGGCCAGCCTGGAAGCCCTGCCCGGGGTCGGACGCAAGACGGCAAACGTAGTACTGAATACAGCCTTCCGCCAGCCAGCCATGGCCGTGGACACGCACATTTTCCGGGTTTCAAACCGCACCGGTATCGCGCCGGGAAAAACCGTACTGGAAGTAGAAAAGAAATTGCTGCGGCACGTACCCAAGCCCTATCTGCTGGATGCGCACCACTGGCTGATTCTGCACGGACGTTATATTTGCACCGCGAGGAAACCGCGTTGTGCCGCCTGCCTGATCGCCGATCTGTGTGACTTCAAAGAAAAAACCGACTGAATCAGCCGGTTTTCCTGTCTGCTTTGTGGAAAATGCGCTCAGTGGCGTGAGGTCTGCCCCAGATACAGTGCACTCATCAGATCCGCTTCTGCTTTGCTCAGACCGCAGTTTGCCACCAGATCTTTGGTGTCTGCCCCCAAGGCCAGCAGCTTCATGGCTTCGTTATAGCTGACACGGCTGGGATCTGTCGCTTCAATTTCTTTCTGGCGACGCTCTGCCATTTTCAGACGCTTGTCGAGTGACACCACTTTGCGGCCAACGCCGATGCCGGAATCGCCGACCTGGGCAATCTTCTCTTCCAGATTCTGGAAGCGCTGTTTCAGGTTGAGAATCTGACGATTCTGTCGCAGGCAGATCCAGGCAAGGGAGAGCCCCACCAGAGTGGATGCGACTACCGGACTAAACCACACATTCGATTCGATCATCGTACTACCCTCTCTTGATCAGAAAGTGGCCATGTCAGACCATTCTTCCTCAGACATCAGCTTTTCAAACTCAACCAGGATGATCAGCTCACCGTTCTTGTTGCAGACACCCTGAATGAACTTCGCACTTTCTTCGTTGCCGACATTCGGCGCGGATTCCATCTCGGACTGACGCAGATAAACCACTTCCGCAACGGAATCGACAAGTATGCCAACGACCTGATTGTCGACCTCAATCACCACGATACGCGTGTGATCACTGACCTCAGCCTCGGTAAGCCCGAACCGCTTGCGGGTATCGATTACCGTCACCACGTTACCGCGCAGGTTGATAATGCCAAGCACATAATCCGGAGCGCCAGGTACCGGAGCAATCTCCGTGTAGCGAAGCACCTCCTGGATCTGCATCACGTTGATTCCGTATGTTTCTTCATCCAAACGGAAAGTGACATACTGCAGGATTGGATCTTCTGCGGTTTGCCCCTGTGCTGAATGACTCGCCATTAGCCTGACCTCTTCGTGCTGCCCGGGTGGGCGTCAATTTTCAATCACGTTCTCATCTAATATAGTTCAAGGCAGATTCTGTGCCAGCCGGCCAGCATCATTTTTTGGCCTTTGATGCGGCCTCGTCCAGCAACTCGCTGAGGCTGTCGGGATCCAGCAGGGCGCACATTTTTTTGACAACGGTTCCCGCTAACCAGGGCCGTTTGGAGCGTTCGGTACGCCAGCGCACTTCGCTGTGTTCCAGCGTGAAGGCGTCGGCAATGCTGTAACAGGCCAGCGCCCAGTCGGAATCATGTATGCGAATCAGGTATTTGGCGTTTTCGGCAAAATCAGCCGGGTATTTTTCCGGCATGATCCAGCGGGCAGAATCCACCACTTTCAGGGTTTTATCCCCGTGTTTGAAGAGGCCCATGAACCACTGCGGCATGCCAAAAAGATGCGTCAAATCTTCGACGGTAAAGGGGTAAACCCCGCCCAGAGTGACCAGAGGCACGGCAAGATTTAACCCGGATACGGAAAAAAGCAGGCATTCAAAGCGATCCGACTGCTGGTATCCTGAGGCGGATGGAGGCTTTGCCGGAGGCGCTTCTCCCCCCCTGTCCCGCTGACCCGCAACCTGTTCCGGGTGCTTGTCTTCGGCTGCCTCTTTACTGACAGGCGCCTCGGTCTTCTCAGCTTTTTCTTTCGCTTCAGGTGCTTTGGCGGGGGGCCTTGCCAGTGGCTCCGGTGCTGCTTTCTCGACGACTGGCTTCTCGACGACGGGAGGCGGGTTTTTCTGTGAGGCTTTCACCGTCGGCGGCAACAGCACATCGGGCAGTTTTCTGGCGGGTTTGTCCAGCGTGACGGTCTGTCTGGCTTCTGCCTGGTTACGTGCCTGCAAGCGTTGCCGGGCAAGTGACACCGGGCCGCTCTCAGCTTCCGGTTTACGTTGATGGTTCTGAGGTACGGCTTGCTCCGGTGCGGCCTGTTTGGGTGCGGCCGGCTCAGGTGCGGCCGGCTTCGGTGCGGCTGGCTTCGGTGCGGCCGGCCTGGGTGCTGCCGGCTCAGGTGAGGCCTGCCTGGGTGCGGCCGGCTTCGGTGCGGCCGGCTTCGGTGCGGCCGGCTTCAACAGGTCATCCAGATAGG
>JAUIAZ010000265.1 GCA_030427465.1 Gammaproteobacteria bacterium
GCGGTATACCCGTTTTCGGCCGCTGTTTATGGTGCTCACGGCATGGCGCTGGCGGTGTTTCTGTGTGAATGCCTGATCATGGTGCTGGGAATCCGCATGGTAGGAAAAAATCACTGGAGCGCCTGACTGAAAAGCCTGATAGGCTGTTATGATATTGCTCCCGATTCCTGAAACAACCCACCCATTGCCCCATGAAAGATCGCGTTTCCGTCATCATGCCTGCCTACAACAGCGAGGACTATATCGGTGAGGCGATTACCAGTGTGCTGGAACAGTCCTACAGCAACCTGGAAATTCTGGTTACAGACGATGCCTCGACGGATCATACCGCCGAAGTCGTCAGAGGCCTGAGCCGGCAGGATAACCGGGTGCACCTGTTCAGAAACCGGCGCAACCGGGGCGCGGCCGCTTCCCGTAACCGCAGCCTGGAGCAGGCCCTGGGGCGTTATCTGGCCTTTCTGGATGCCGACGACATCTGGTTGCCGGGCAAACTGGAAGCCCAGATTCCTTTCATGAGCGCACGCGATGCCGCCTTCAGCTTCACCGGCTATGCGATCTATGACGGTAACGGCCAGTTCCGCGACCAGATCATCGGGGCTTCCGGGCCGGACTGTGTCGACTACGCCGCCCTGTTGCGAAAGGAGTGCACGATTGGTTGCTCCACCGTGATACTGGACCGGGCAAAGCTTGGGCACATGCGAATGATCGATATCCGCACCGGGCAGGATTACGCGCTCTGGCTGCACCTGCTCAGAACCCGCAACATCAGCGCCCATAACCTCAAGCAGTGTTTCAGCGGTTACCGGATTCTGCCGAATTCGGTATCCCGGAACAAAATTGACATGGTCAAACGGCAGTGGCGCATTTACCGCCATATTGAACACCTGGATCCGGTATTTTCTTCTTACCTGATGTTTCACTACGCCAAAAATGCGCTGTTCCGTAAATGACCGAGCCTTATTCCTGCTACTGGTTCCTGCTCCAAGTCAAGCCCCCTAAGCTGTTAAAAAACCTGACAATTTCTTTGTAAAACGTCGGATATTTTTGCATCATAGCCGCCTTGCCAAGCGTTGTTGAAAGCGCGACATCATTGTGTTGCCGCTGAACGACAAGCGTTGGGTCTATCTGGCTATTATCTTGCTTATGATTGGGTGGCATTTCTTGTGCCGCACAACCTCTATAAAAAACCTCAAGGAACTTCAAGAATGAAGAAGAAACCGATGCTCAAGATGAGCAAAAGCCTGGCCGCAGCAGCTGTACTGTCTGCTTCGGTCTCGGTTCAGGCGGCAGATTCGCTGGTCCTCAACGGGCTGGCTGCGGATCTGACGGCAGGAACCTATGAGTTCGACAACTCCGTTCCCGGTGGCACTTTCTCGGATACCTGGCAGTTCACACTGGCCGGTGACTCTGCAGAAAACACCATCTTTCTGGACCCGAAGAACGTGAAGCTGGGGCAGTTCACCGTCTTTGATACCGCCATTAATCAGTTCCTCTTTAATGGTTCTGGTGTGGAAGTAGAAGAGATTGTCGACCTGGGCCCTCTGATGGCCGGTGTCACGTACACCATCACCGTCAGTGGCGAATACCTCGGTGGCCTCGCTGCCGGTTATGACGGTGCTCTCAAGGTTGCACCCGTGCCTCTGCCGGCCGCTGCCTGGCTGATGCTGACGGCTCTTATCGGTCTGGGGGTTTTCTCCCGCCGTCGCAACCAGATGAAAGCCTACGCGGCCTGAAGGCCGTATTGCGCAAACCAGGGGCATTTGTTGCCTGGTCTGCGCTATCCAGGGGCATATCAATTGCCCCTTTTTCAGAAAACTGTCATGTCTTTGTCAGAAAATGGAAGCCGCTGATATTCCGGCACCCAAGGCTTGAAGTCACCGCGGCAGAAAGTGGCAGAAAGTGACAGATAAGTGGTAAGGAGTACCGCCCTCAGATGGATTTTGATGTAAGCCACCCGGATTCCGAATGGACCTGATTGTCGCCTTTGCGGTCGCCCTGCTGGTCAGCACACTGGTGATACCGCTGAGTATGCGCTATGCCCTGCAATTGGGCCTGCTGGATGCGCCAGGCGAGGATCGCAAGGTTCACAGCACCCCGATTCCACGTTGTGGCGGCATTGGTATCGCGGCGGGCGTTCTGTTTGCCGGGTTTCTGTGGCTGCCCCTGAATACCGACTGTCTGATGCTGGGGCTGGCCTGCATCGTCATCATCGCCTTCGGGCTGTTTGACGACCGCTACAACCTCAGTTTCCAGTGGAAGTTCATCGGGCAGGTAGCCGCCGCACTGATTGCCATGATCGGTGGCGTGCTGATAGAGCGGGTGCCCTTCCTCGGCTTTGAAGTGATGCCGTTGTGGCTGAGCCTGCCCCTGACCCTGGTTTTCATCGTGGGCGTGACCAACGCCGTTAACCTTTCCGATGGTCTGGATGGCCTGGCCGGCGGCAAGAGTCTGTTGAGTCTAGGCTTTGTGGCCTTTCTCGGTCTGCGTACCGACAACACCGTGGTGGCTATACTCGGGCTGGCCGGGGTAGGGGGCTTGCTGGGCTTCCTGCGCTTCAATACGCACCCCGCCAAAGTGTTCATGGGCGATACCGGCAGCCAGTTTCTCGGGTTTCTGACCGTTTGCCTGGCCATTCTGGTGACGCAGGCGGAACAGTCGGCCTACAGCCCTCTGCTGCCGCTGCTGATTATCGGTCTGCCCATACTGGATACCTTCATGGTGATGGGCATTCGCGGGCTGGAAGGGCGGCACCTGTTTTCCCCTGACCGCAATCATATTCATCATCAACTGCTGGCCCTGAACTTCCGTCACTATGAAGTGGTGGCCATTCTCTATCTCTTGTGTACCGGGCTGATCGGCATAGCCTGGCTGTTCCGCTTTTCTTCCGATGCGCTGCTTCTGGCCCTGTATCTGCTGTACAGCGCGGCTTTGCTGGCCGCCTTGTACTGGGCCCGGGTGCGACAGTGGCAGTTCCGTTCGCCCGAGGAGAGCGACCGGGAGCGCCGCCGGAGCTGGACCCGGCAGATCAGCTGGTACCACCACCACAGCCCGAAAGTGCTGGAGGCGGGCCTGGGGGCCTTCTTCCTGATTGCGGCGCTGAACCTGCAGAGCCTTTACGGAATGGGCACGGGGCTGGCAGTCGCCACGGTCGTTCTGCTGAGTTCGCTGACGCTCGTGGTGCTGCGTGATCGCGTGTCGGTAGCAACCCGACTGGTGTTCTATATCTCACTTTCTTTCCTGCTTTTTGCGTTCAGTCACAGCCTGCACGAAAAACCCTTGTTTAACAGTGTCATGGATATTTATCTGGGAATACTGGCCTTGTTACTATTGCTGGCGATCAGAGTCACCCGCAAAAGTGATTTCCGATTTGATACCCAGGATTATCTGGTGCTGCTGGTCATACTGATCGCGCCCCAGTTCCTCTCATTTTTGATGCCGGAAGGCGACCTCACGCGACTTGCGCTACGCTTTGCTGTGTTGGCTTTTGTGGCTGAGTTCCTGTTGGCCAGACAAGGGAATGGCAATCGGCCCCTCAGACTTTGTTGTCTGGGCAGTCTGCTTTTGTTGGGGAGTGCGGGGGTTACCCTCTAAGGAAGACCATGAAAAGACTCATTTTTCTGAACCACTTTTATAAGCCAGACCACTCTGCCACCGCGCAGATACTGTCTGATTTGGCGAAGCATGCGAGCGTGTTTGCTCCTCTTTTCTTTTGCTTGATTACTAAAAAATGTGCTGCCTCCTAAAGAAGTGTTCTGACAGCCGACGTCAACAGATTAGCTCGCAACTTACCCCGCTTGAAGGCCCAAGATATCTTTGGCGGTTTGTTTGCGCAGAAAGGTATTCGGCATTGCAGTGTCGTTAGTAAAACGGATAAGAACAGTCCTTTACGGGACTGCAGGCGCTCAGGCGATCACATTACTTGTTAGCCCAATACTAGCCCGACAGTTTGGTCCTGAAGCCTTTGGAGTCTTTGGCCTTTTCATGATGTGGGTAAGCTACTTAGCTACTGTCACCGGTGGGCGATATGAAATGGCTATAGTGTTACCTGATTCAGACAAAGACGCCAAAGTTGTGTTTCGAGCGAGCCTTTATCTGGCTTTTGCCAATGCCTTGTTTCTTACATTATTAATAGCTTTTTACCAATCGACTGGCTTGAGTTTCTCCTTGCTGAATGATGTCGGCCATTGGATATGGTTTATACCGTTTTATCTGATAATCAATCAGTTAGCACTTAGCCTTGACTACTATCTGACAAGATTAAAAGCTTTCGGAAAGTTATCAGCAGGCTTGTTGACTGGGTCTATGGTAGGGAATTCTGCCAAGGTCGGCCTAGGTGCTTTGGCACCTGCTGCTGGTTTTCTCGTTATTGGTAACCTGCTTACTCTCATCGTACAGATTTTTACACAGGCTTATCTTGGCCGCAGTGCTTTGGAAAAAACTAAAGATATGGCGCGGGGTATTACTCTTCGGCAGGCTTATTCACGTTATCGTGATCTACCTATATATCGTGCACCGAAAGATCTAATGACCGCCGTTTCTTTCGGTCTACCGGTCGCAGCTTTAGGTATATTTTTCTCCCCTGGAGTGGTCGGCCTGTTTGTACTTTCCGACAGAATAATGAGAGCTCCGGTGGTTGTGGTTGGTGCTGCAATCAGAAAAGTGCTCTATCAGAGATCTGCTGAGTTAAAGAATAAATCTATTCCTGTTTTCCACTTCAATGCTAAAGCGGTTTCTATACTTCTTTGTATAGGCTTCCTGGGTTCCTTAGTGATGTTCTTGATTGGCGCGGAACTGTTTGTATGGATCTTTGGCGAAGACTGGAATGTTGCCGGTTCTATGGCTGTTTGGTTATCACTTTGGCTATTCTCCAGTGTTGCCAACATACCGGCAACAGTCCTGGTGCCGGTATTCAATTTGGAGAGTGTTTTTTTTAAAGTTGAATTAGCTTGGTTTGTACTGCGGGCATTGAGTATATTCGCGCTTTGCAACAACCTGTCGGATCCAGTGCAGGTGATTGCGGGGTATTCAATTATCGGGTTGATTGGAAATCTATATCTGATTGCCGTTGTTTTATTCAGGGTG
>JAUIAZ010000266.1 GCA_030427465.1 Gammaproteobacteria bacterium
CGGACTATCCGAAATTCCCGAGCACCTGCACAGAGCCGACATTGTCATGACTTCGACAGCCAGTTCTTTGCCGCTGGTGGGCAAGGGGATGGTTGAACGCGCTCTGCGCAAGCGCAAGCACAAACCGGTCTTCATGGTCGATCTGGCGGTTCCCCGGGACGTAGAAATGGAGGTCGGTGAGCTGGCGGATGTCTTCCTGTACACGGTCGATGATTTGCAAGGCGTGATTGAGGAGGGGATGAAGTCGCGGTCAGATGCTGCCGAGGAAGCGCGACAGCTGATCGAGACAGGTTCGGCGGAGTACATGCAGCTCCTGCGTGCGCAGGACGCCGTATCCGTGCTGCGTCAGTTCCGTGAGAATGCCGAATATTTGCGTGAGCAGGAAATCGAAAAATCACTGCGTGCCCTGAAGCGCGGGGATGACCCGGAGCAGGTGATGCGGATGCTGGCGCACGGCCTGACCAACAAATTGATTCATCAGCCGACAGTGCAGGTTCGCCGAGCCTCCGCGGAGGGGCGTTCCGAAGTTTCGGACTGGCTAAGGGATCTCTATCAACTCAGCGACGCGCCGGAAGATACCGGTTCGCGTCGCGAATAACAGGAACACCGTGAATGAAAGCATCCCTTGCTGCCAAGCTTGAGCAGCTGCAGGAACGTTTTGATGAAGTGTCGGCTTTGCTCTCTGAGGCTGAAGTCATTGCCCGTCAGGACAAATTCAGAGAGCTCTCCAAAGAATATGCCGAACTGGAGCCGGTGGTTGAAAGCTACAAAGCCTATCGTAAGGCCCGGGCAGATGAGGACGCGGCCAGAGAAATGCTGTCAGAGCCGGATGCCGAACTCAAGGCCATGGCAGAGGAGGAGCTCACCAGTCTCAAACCACGGCTGGAAACACTTGAGAAAGATCTGCAGCTCGCCATGCTGCCCAAGGATCCGCATGACGGATCTGGTGTCTGGCTTGAAATCCGCGCAGGTACCGGGGGGGATGAGGCTGCCATTTTTGCGGGAGACCTGTTTCGCATGTATAGCCGCTATGCTGAGGGGCGAGGCTGGCGCATCGAGGTAGTCAGTGAGAACCCGGGAGAGCATGGCGGATACAAGGAAATTATCAGCCGGGTCAGTGGTGAGCGTGTCTATGGAACGCTGAAATTTGAATCGGGTGCCCATCGGGTACAACGGGTTCCCGAGACAGAATCCCAGGGACGGATTCACACTTCCGCATGTACGGTTGCTGTGATGCCGGAAGTGGATGAAGTCGAGGCCGTAGAGATCAATCCGGCAGACCTGCGCGTCGACACCTATCGGGCCTCCGGTGCCGGTGGTCAGCACGTCAACAAAACAGACTCGGCGATCCGTCTTACACACTTGCCTTCGGGGATCGTGGTTGAGTGCCAGGACGAACGCTCACAGCACAAGAACCGGGCGCGTGCAATGTCCCTGCTGCAGTCGAAGTTGTTGACGGTCGCTCAGGATGCTCAGGCGAAGGAGCAGGCCCAGACCCGAAAATCACTTGTCGGCAGCGGCGACCGTTCTGAACGTATCCGGACTTACAATTTCCCGCAGGGCCGGGTCACCGACCATCGCATCAACCTGACGCTGTACCGCCTCGATGAAGTTATTGCTGGCGACATGGGCCCGGTGATTGAGCCGTTGTTGCAGGAGTATCAGGCAGAACTGCTGGCCAGCATTGGTGAAACACCCTGATCATGATGCCAATGACGGTCAGTGAGGCGCTCGACAGGGCGGGCCGTCGTCTGACTGGCCGCGATGCCAGGTATGAAGCGCTCTACCTTCTGGGCTGGCTGCTGGGAAAGAATCGTGCCTGGCTGTATGCCTACCCGGAGTATGTCCTGGAAAACCGGCAGCAGGAGTTGTTTGAGGAAGCGTTGGCTCGTCTGCAAGCGGGTGAACCACTGGCTTACATCACTGGAACCCGGGAATTCTGGTCACTGGAGCTTCAAGTCAGTCCGGCTGTGCTGATTCCCAGGGCCGATACTGAGACTCTGGTCCAAGCCGCTCTGGGCCTGTTTCCGACCGCAGATCATATACGGATGGCGGACCTGGGGACCGGCAGTGGTGCCATTGCCTGTGCCATCGGCAGCGAGAAGCCTTTGTGGGACATCCTTGCGACTGATGCTTCCGCTGAGGCGCTGGCTGTGGCAGAACGTAATATCGGAAAACTGTCGCTGCAGAACGTCAGGCTACAACAGAGCGACTGGTTTGAGGCAATTGAAGCAATACCTTTTGATCTCATCGTGAGTAACCCGCCCTATATCGATGCACGTGACCCGCATTTGCTGAACCCGGGGCTGCAGCGTGAACCGCAGGGTGCGCTGGTTTCCGGAAAGGAAGGCCTGCAGGATTTGGCAATACTGATTGACCAGTCTCCCGGGTATCTGAAAACAGACGGCTGGCTATTGCTCGAACATGGTTATGAGCAGGGGGCGCCGGTCAGAAGTCTTCTGGAGCAGCGGGGTTTTCGGCAGGTTTCAAGCGTACATGATCTGGCAGGGCAGGAGCGGGTCAGTCTGGGACAATGGGGAGATTCAAGTGATGGATGACAACACCCTGATGCGATACAGCCGGCAAATCCTGATGCCCGACTTCGGCGTGGAAGGGCAGGCTGCATTGTTGAGTGCCCGCGTTCTGGTGGTCGGCCTCGGGGGGCTTGGCTGTCCGGTAGCCCTCTATCTGGCGGCAGCCGGTGTTGGCAAGTTGCGTCTGGTTGATCACGACGAAGTAGAGCTCTCCAACCTGCAACGACAGGTTGCGCATACAGAGGCACGGCTGGGCGTGAACAAGGCAGCGTCAGCGGCTGAACAGTTGCAGGCGCTCAACAGTGACTGCCAGGTAGAAGTGATAAGCCAGGCAGCGGATGCCGGGAATCTGCCCGGATTGTTGCGGGCAATCGATGTGGTGGTTGACTGCAGTGATCGCTTCTCTGTGCGTGATGCCGTCAACCGGGCCTGTCTGGATGCTGGGGTCCCACTGGTTTCCGGCGCTGCGATCCGCAGTGAAGGGCAGTTGGCAGTTTTTGATTTCCGTCAGGCTGACGCACCCTGTTACCGCTGTGTCTACCCGGATCTGAGCGCCCAGGCAGAGAGTTGCAGTGAGAGTGGGGTGCTGGCGCCACTGGTTGGCATTATCGGGACCATGCAGGCGATGGAAGCCTTGCGCCTGATAAGCGGTTTTGGCCAACCGGCCACCGGGCGTCTATCTGCTTACTGGGCCAGTGAAGGCAACTGGCGAAGTTTTACTTTATCGCGCAATCCCCAGTGCCCGGTCTGCTCGGGGCGATAGCTCCTGTCGGCGGCCTCATCTCATCGGCGGTATCCCTGAAGACCAGCTCAGCCAGCCTGACCAGACAGTGCCTTGAAGTTCTCAATTGCTTCCTTGCGGCTGGTTTTGAGGTCGACGATCGCTGTCGGATAGTCGATGCCGGGTAGCGGGGTGCTCAGGGGTTGATGGATTGACTTGTCGTCCCGCCTGGAAATTTCAGGCATCCATTGACGGATAAACTTGGCCATCGGATCAAACTTCTGACTCTGCGACACGGGGTTGAACACCCGGAAGTAGGGGGCCGCATCGGTGCCCGTGGAAGCGCTCCACTGCCAGCCCCCATTGTTGGCCGGCAGGTAACCGTCAACCAGATGCTGCATGAAGAAGCGTTCGCCGAGTCGCCAGTCCACGAACAGGTTCTTGGTCAGGAACATGGCCGCCACCATGCGCAAGCGGTTGTGCATCCAGCCGGTTTTCAGAAGTTGGCGCATCGCCGCATCGACGATCGGAATCCCGGTCCGGGCCTCACACCAGGCATTGAACAAGGGACCTTCCCCCCGCCACTGCAGCTGGTCAGTTTCGGGTCGATAGGCTTTGTGACGGGAAACGGATGGATTGTGGTAAAGGATGTGTATGTAGAAATCCCGCCAGATCAGCTCATTGATCCAGGTGCTTGTTTCATGACTGGCGGACGGTGTCTCGCTCATGGCTTGCAAAGCCATGGCAAGGCACTGGCGTCCGGACAAGATGCCCAGTGCCAGATAGGGTGACAGTGCGCTGGTGCCATCCGTAGCCGGATAATCCCGATCGCTGTGATAGCGCATCACGCGTTCGTCGCAGAAGCTTGCGAGCCGGTCCAGAGCCCGGCTTTCACCAGCCGGCCATAAGGGGTCGGCCTGAGCTTTGGGGACATCGGTCTTTAATGAAGCGGGAATCTCCTGCCACGACTGCTGACGTGCAACGGGTTTTGGCAGGGGGCGCAGATCCAGCTTCTGGGCCTGTGCCTGCCAGTTTCGTTTGAACGGAGAGAACACTGAATAAGGCTTGTCGTCGTTGGTTAGCACGCTACCGACCGGCAGGATACTCTGGTCCCTAAAGCGCCTGACATTGACTCCCGTTGATTGCAGTGCCTGGGTCAACAACTGATCCCGGCGCCGTTCATTCACCGCATACTCTTCATTGAAAAACAGGGAGTCGGCGTGCAGTTCCCGGCAGAGAGTCAGAAGCAGGTTTCTCTGCGCATCGAAATCGGTGACCGTAAATATCAGCAGTGGAATGTTCAGTCCGGCCAGAGAAGACTTCAGATCAAGCAGTTGCTGATCAAGCAGGCGGCACTTTCGCTCGCTCCAGTCGTGAGCGCGCCATTGCTCTGGCGCCCGCAGATAAATTGCTGCAACGGGTTTCGTCGGGTCTTCGCAGGCCGCGTAGAGCGCGGGGTTGTCATGGATTCTGAGGTCGTTACGAAACCAGTGCAGTCGGGTCATTACAAGTGGGCTTCCGCGAATTCTGCCAGCGCAGAACGTGGTACGCCCTGCAGGTGTACATGCCCCCCATAAGAAAAGCCCTTGAAGCGCTCCGTCAGATAGGTCAGGCCTGAACTAAGTGCATTAAGATACGGTGTATCTATCTGTGCCAGATTACCCAGGCACACCACTTTACTGCCACTGCCGGCCCGGGTAATGATGGTTTTGATCTGGTGCGGAGTCAGGTTCTGGCACTCGTCAATGATAATGAGGCTGTGCTGGAAACTGCGGCCCCTGATATAGTTCAGTGACTTGAAGTGGATGGGAACCTTCT
>JAUIAZ010000267.1 GCA_030427465.1 Gammaproteobacteria bacterium
CCCGAAGGCCTTGCCCAGCGTCCCCATCAGTACGGGCACTTGATCCTGCCCCAGACCGGCTTCCAGCGTGGAGCCCGCCCCTTCCGGCCCCAGAACGCCCACGCCATGTGCATCGTCAACAATCAGGGTGGCTTCAAACTCTTCGCACAAGGCCGCCAGAGCCTGCAGGTCGGCACGGTCACCATCCATACTGAACACGCCATCTACAGCGACCACCCGCCGGCCCCCGGCCTGCTGTAACTGTCGCCGCAATGCGTCGAGGTCACCATGCGGGTAACGCAGCAGGCGCGCGCCACTGGTTCTGGCACCATCAATCAGCGAGGCATGGTTCAGCTTGTCCTGAATGATGGTGTCTCCTCGTCCGGCGAGCACACAGAGACAGGCGAGATTGGCCATATAACCGGAGGGGAATAGAATGGCGGCATCACGCCGTGTCAGATCAGCCAGGCGCTGCTCCAGATCGGCATGCGCCTGGGTGTGCCCGCTGACATAGTGAGAAGCACCACCTCCGAAGCCCCAGCGGTCCAGCGCGGCTTTCGCCCTTTCAACGAGACGGGGGTCGTTGGCAAGACCGAGGTAATCATTACTGCAGAAGCTCAGTAAACGCTGTTGCCCATCATCGAACCAGACCCCTGTAGGGCTTTGCCGTGTCAATCGCCGTCGGGTAAGGCCCTGCTGCTCATGTGCCGCAAGGCGCTCCAGCGCCTGATCGCGGTGCAAAGGTCAACTGCCAGTCGCGGCTGACATCGCTTCGCAAGGTCGCACCGACCCGTCCGCCGAGGCCATGGCGTCATGGAACTGGTCAGAAATTCCGGCTGAGACAGGCGTACCTTCCGGCGCCCTGCGAGCTTCCGGCCGGATACCCAGCTTCTCGAACAACTGCCGATCCTGATGGGCCTCCGGATTCGGCGTGGTGAGCAGCTTCTCACCATAGAAAATGGAGTTGGCACCGGCCAGAAAGCAGAGCGACTGCAGTTGCTCGTTCATGGTCTCGCGGCCAGCGCTCAGACGGACGTGTGAGCGCGGCATCATGATGCGGGCCACGGCAACGGTACGTACAAATTCAAACGGATCCAGATCTTCGGCACTTTCCAGTGGGGTACCGGCGACCTTGACCAGCATGTTGATAGGCACACTTTCCGGATGGGCGGGCAGATTGGCCAGTCGCATCAGCAGGCCAGCCCGGTCGTTGGCTTCTTCGCCCATGCCCAGAATCCCCCCAGCGCACACCTTCATACCGGCATCACGGACATTCTGCAGGGTTTCCAGCCGGTCCGCGTAAGTCCGGGTGGTAATGATCTGTTCGTAGTAGCTTTCTGAGGTATCCAGATTGTGGTTGTAGTAATCCAGACCTGCGTCTGCCAGTTCCTGAGCCTGACCGGAATCCAGCATTCCCAGGGTCATGCAGGTTTCCAGACCCAGCGCCTTTACCTGTCGCACCATTTCGATGACATAGGGCATGTCCCGTTCTTGCGGACTTCTCCAGGCGGCGCCCATGCAGAATCGGGTAGCCCCCTGCTTTCGTGCCTGCTGGGCTTCAGCGACGACTTTCTCAATTTCAAGCAGCTTTTCTTTTTCAAGCCCGGTGTTGTAATGACCACTCTGCGGACAGTATTTGCAGTCTTCCGGACAGGCACCGGTCTTGATCGACAGCAGAGTGCTTACCTGAACTTCATTCGGGTCGAAGTGCTGTCTGTGCACGGTTTGGGCCTGGAAAATCAGGTCGTTGAAGGGCTGATCAAATAATGCCCGGACATCTTCCAGAGTCCAGTCATGTTTCAGTGCCACTTGATTCATTGATGCTCTCCTGCCTTCTCTCCTAAAATGGCAACCGTGCTCGATTACCTGTACTGCGGGCAAACGATGACCAAGGAGGGCCATCATGATCCAGGACACCATATTAACGTTGGCTCGCGCCTTGTCAACCCAAAGCATTTCCATGGTTGACAAGTGGGCCAATCAGCACTGCCTTCTCTGTCGGGGCGCACACCCGTCGGACACTTCTGTCTGTTCCGGCTGCCAGGCTGACTGGCCACGTTTCAGCACCCCGCTCTGCAGGATTTGTGGCGACCAGGCGCTGACGGAAGACCGGATTTGCGACAATTGCGATCGGCAGCGGCCACCCTATATCCGGGCAAGCGCCGCTTTCCCCTATACCTTTCCTGTCAAGGAAGCCATTCTGCGCATGAAATTCTCACGCCAGCCGGAATGGGCCATCGCACTGGCAGACCTGGCATACCCCTGCTTCGAGGCCCGATTCGACCAGCTGCATGGCATGCTGTTACCCGTGCCACTGCATCCTCGCCGGCGGGCCCGGCGCGGTTATAACCAGGCCGCCCTGATTGCCCGCCAGTTGTCTCTGCGCAGCGGCTGGCCGGTGAATGAAACCCTGTGCCGACGGGTTCGCAATACCCCGCATCAGGCCAGGCTGGACCTGCAGGCCCGGAAAAGTAACCTGAGCCGGAGTTTCGAAGTGTGTGCACCAGTACCTGACTGCCCGGTTATCATCATTGATGACGTCGTTACCAGCGGCAGCACCGTTTCAGCAATCAGCCAAGTACTTCAGGGTGCCGGCTGCGAGGCCATTCATGTCTTCAGCATCGCCCGGGCGCTGTCGGAACCCGGGCTGTCTCAGGCAGACTCTTCCTCGGCCAATGAGCAAACATAGTCTGCCAGAGCCAGACTGGAGGTCAGCCCCGGAGACTCGATTCCAATCAGGTTGAACAGGTTGGCCAGCCCATGAATGGAGGGGCCTTCCACCTGAAAGTCGGCGCTGCTTCCGTGCTCCCCGTTGACCTTCGGGCGCACCCCGGCATAGGCGGGCACCAGGCGTTCCGGGTCAACTGTTGGCCAATACTGGCGGATGGCTTGAAAAAACTTCTCACCCAGAGTATCCGGAAGACTGTACTCGGGCTGCTCTATCCATTGCACATCCGGCCCGAAACGGGCCTGCCCTCCCATATCCAGTGTCAGGTGGATACCCAGGCCGCCAGGCTCCGGCACAGGATAAACCAGGCGTTTGAAAGGAACGCGCCCCTGATAGGCCATGTAGCACCCCTTGGCATAATGCAGAGACCCGAAATCGTGTCCATCCGCCCGGGTCAGACCCTGCAGCAATTTCCTGGCATCCAGCCCCGCACAGTTGATGACCTGGCGACACTGAAGCCGACAGGGGTGGACTCCTCCCAAAGACAAGCTCCAACCCCGCCCGCTTTGCGCCAAACGCTGCACGGGAGTATTCAGAACCAGATTACCGCCCAGTGCCTCAAACTTTGCCAGCAACACTTGCATCAGGGCGTGGCTGTCCACGATTCCCGTCGAGGGGCTTGACAGACCCGCCACTGCCTTCAGATCCGGCTCGGATTGCTGCAATGCGCCGCGATCCAGGAACTCCAGGTCGCAGACCCCGTTCAGTCTGGCACGCGCCTGTATGCCGGCAAGCTTTTCTTCATCACAGGGCTGTGTGGCCACAATGACTTTGCCACAGCGCCGATGCGGTACGTCATGCTGTTTACAGAATTCATAGAGCCGGTGTTTTCCCTGAACGCAAAGGCGAGCCTTCAGAGAGCCCTGGGGATAGTAGATACCGGCGTGAATGACTTCGCTGTTTCTGGAAGAGGTGATGCTGCCGATCAGGCTTTCCTTCTCCAGCAGCCAGATATCTGGTCGTTCCCGCCCCACATACCCGCCTGCCGCCTGTTTCCCGGCCAGTGCCGCCGCCACCGCCAGACCGATGACACCGGCGCCGATGACCACTGTATCTGCCTGATAGATTTCATGATTTTGAAAGGACAAGTTTGTGACCTGTTTTAATTATATAGGTTCAGACTATTGACTCTGTGCCGCCACACGATAAGGATACAGCGATACCGATTGCTCTGGGAGCCTGGTTTGTCGGACAAGAAACAATTTGCCATCGTGATGCTCGTCTCAGCCAGCTTTGTACTCTGGATTTTCTATGGCAGCGCGCAGATCCTGCGCATCAACCATGCCCTGAAAACCGATGAGATTCTGGGCGACTATCCCTACTCTTTCCGACTGATCCGTCAGGACGACAATGTGGCCGTACTCGGCGCCCTGCATACCAATTACCACAGCCTGAGAGAATCCCTGCGTCTGATGTTTCCGGATCTGAGGGCTGTTCCTGATGACAGCTGGTCCATGCGACAGGCAGAAAAGCAGTACGCCCGAATGCAGGCCAGGGCACAGTCTCTGGTAAGGAAGCTGGGCAATTTCAAGAGTGTGCGCTGGGAACTGGATGACAACTGGCTACGCCTGACCCGCAAGGAGCTGCGCAACCCCGTTCCGCCTGTCCGGGAAGAGAAGCTCAGCAAGCTCTCTTTTTGATCGGCTCAGTCGGAACGGTTCAGCAAGAGCCCTCAGGCTTCGAAAGGATGACGCATCACGATGGTTTCGTTACGTTCAGCACCTGTTGAGATGATGTCAATCGGGGCTTCGATCTGCTTTTCCAGGAAGCGGATGTAGCTGGCCGCGTTGGCAGGCAGATCATCCCAGCTGCGCAGTCCCTGAGTAGACTCTTTCCAGCCTGGCAGGCTTTCGTAAATCGGCGTCAGTGTCTCGAAGTCTTCAATGGCAACAGGAGGCCGATCCAGCTTCTCACCTTTGGCAGTCTGATACCCTACACATACGTGCACTTCTTCCAGACCATCCAGAACATCCAGCTTGGTCAGGCAGATGCCGCTGACGCTGTTGATCTGAATGGCATGACGAAGGGCTACCGCATCAAACCAGCCACAACGTCTGGCACGACCAGTGGTTGAGCCGAACTCATGGCCCCGCTTGGCCAACTGGGCACCCACTTCATCGAACAGCTCGGTCGGAAACGGCCCGGAACCTACGCGGGTGGTGTATGCCTTGGTAATGCCCAGAACATAGTCCAGATACAGGGGGCCGAAGCCACTGCCTGTTGCGGTGCCGCCAGCAGTCGTGTTGGAAGAGGTGACGTAAGGATAGGTGCCGAGATCAATATCCAGCAATGAGCCCTGCGCCCCTTCGAAAAGAATGTTCTTGCCGGCCT
>JAUIAZ010000268.1 GCA_030427465.1 Gammaproteobacteria bacterium
CCTCCCCGGAAGATCAGACCCGGCGACCCCGTCATAATAATTCTCGAAAATCAGGAGGATCCCACCGGGCCGGAGTGCATGGTAGGCTTTCTGCAGAGCACTTTTCTGGAGCCTGACAGTCTCCGCGTACGAATCACCGACAAAATGATGTAGCACCCAGTTCAGCTCTATCGCATCCATTGACGCCGGTTCTGTCTTTGTTTCCTGAAAAGTGCCCTGCAGCAGATATTTCCGCTCCTGAGGGCGATTTCGTCCAAGCAGGTAGGCATCCGGTTCCAGCAAAGTGACCCGGGCCTGGGGAAAGGTGTTGAGCACCCGATCGGAAAAAAGCCCGTTTCCGCCACCGATATCCATCAGATGGAAGGTCTGCTGGCTTCCCAGGTAGGTTTCCAGCTGCAGCCGGACACACCGGAACAGATCTTCGCTGATGTATTCCACGTCAAACTGGCGGGTCTGACCATCATCCAGAATTCTCACTTCGGCGTTCATGCAACTTCCTCATCAATGACTTTCCAGAGGAACTCAGCAAGCCGCATGCCACAAGTTTTTCTCTTTATTTTTCAGTATTATGGAAAAAGCACGGGGCGCACACTCCAACGCGGCGACGGGGATATTTGCAGATTGCAATGCAACGGAATGCGCGGCTTGAGCGCTCAGTCTTTGCGCCTGGCCAGTGTCATAAGAATCTGCCCCAGACCTTCTGCACTGTGCTGGCCCGGGACCTGAGGGTCTGCAATCGCAGCCCGCACAACTTCTATACCCAGCGCCGACAGTCGCTCGTAGTCCAGAGTACCGGAATAGCGCCCCGGATCCTGATCAAGTAGCAGATGCGTGATAAAGCCGCGCCCCCCATCTTCTGAGTGCGCGCTGAACCGCTGCATGTGGCTGATCAGAAGTTCAATACACGCCATCAGAGTCAGGCCTTCCTGTTCTGGATCCCTCCCCAGATTGGGGACAAACACTTTGGGAACCGGACTGTGTCGGATAAGTTCAGGTACCGGCTCGGTGAGCAGGTTGGCGATGACGCTGGAGAAAAAGCTGCCTGGCGGGTAACAGATCAGGTCAGATTCCTGCAACAAAGGCCGGAGTCGCGGCAGAATTCCGGGAACAACCGGCTGATAGAACTGCAGTGATTCACTAAGCTGAACCCGCTGGATGGGGGAGCCCCAGACTTTTGGCCCTTCCTCTGACAAACGATGTTCCCCGATGATTTCCCGACCATCTTCCAGGGTCACCATCAAGTGGCAGGATTCCAGGGTGACCGGAATGACATGTCCGGCAACGCCCAGCAACTGGGTGAACCACTTCAGAGCCCGGGTCATTGAGCGATCTTCTTTCAGATAGGCAGCACAAAGCAGCAGGTTTCCGATACAGGCACCCCGCCAGTCAAACGTTTCCGGAACGACACTCAGGAAATAACTCAACTGGGATTGCAGTACCTGCTTCAGGGCCCCGGGTAGTTGACGGCTCATGTCGTGCTGGCCAAGTCTCAGGCTGTGGAGTTCTTCCAGCAGGCTTGCACAGTCACCGGTGTCCGGCAAACGGTAGCGCAACACAGCCAGAAACTCACGGTTTGTCTGAGCTTCCTGTTCTGCCAGTGCAATCAGGCGGTTACGCAGGTCTCCCACAGCTGGCATGTCGAAGGCCTCCCGGAGCTTCGCCGTGGATCCCCCTGAATCGAAGGGAGTCAGCAGATGGGCTGAATTACGGGTAAAACGCCGCAAATAGCGGCTGAGGTCGCGGATGGCTGACCCGCCGCTGAAAAACACGAGCCTGGGGCCCAGTTGCGGAACACGCTGACAGGTACACAGCCAGATCAGATCAGGCGAAAGGACATTCAAACTGCTCGTTCCACACTGCAATGACCGGGAGCCCCCTTTGGACCCCACAGCCACGGGTTCAAGACGGGCGGCTTTGCGCGGTCGCTCCGCCACCTCTCATAACATCAGTATATTAGCAGCTGCCCATCCTGCCATTCGCTGCGCTCAAAGGAAACCGTCAGAGGCCTGAGGCTTTCATCAAAAAACCAGACAGCCGCGCCCAGAGATGTCACGTGGGGGGGTACACTGATATCGGTTTCAAAATACCCGCCACTGACCCGGCCCCGGGTCAGACAATCCTCATAGTTGAGAGCGACCGGGTTAACCGGATCCTTCCAGTGGCATAGCGAGACGTAACCCTCTGTATGAGGCCGGGCCGAGAGATCCACCGACAGAGAAACTGTATCGGTTTTGACCAAGCTGAAGCTTTTGTCTATTGCCATCCGCTGTGTCTCCGGCTCAGCGGAACCCGCAGGGCTCCCGGCTGAAGGTGTATCCGGTGCCGTAGCCGCAACAGCTTCTCCGCCGCCACCACCACCTCCTCCTCCGCCACCGCAGGCAGCCAAGGGCATGATAATCAGAAGGTTACGAGTATTAATTAAGAGTTTACTGTAAAAGTTCATGTTTTTAACCTCAATCCTGGAAAAGCACTGCTGTATTGGCCTTGTCTTCGGTGTACCAGTCCGGATGATCTGCTCCGGAAGACTCTGCAAAGTTCTGGAAGTGGGGAAAGGCTTCGCGCAGATCGACTGCTTCCTGGGGGTGTTTCCAGTTCTGCGGCACTTCGATTGCCCAGCCCATGCCCTCTTCATTCAGAAAGTATTCGTTGGAGCCCGGTACGGACCGGTCCTCGGCAAGGGCAAGAAAGGCCCGGTCAAAACGCTCAGTTGGCGTCTGGTTTTTCAGATGGACTTCCCAGCTGCGACCTGGTGTGGAAATGCCGGTATGGGAACCCAGATTGCCCCTGGCATAACCCGGTGTTGCAAAGATGAAAGGGTCAAATGGCGCCATCGGAAACTGGGTCACCGGTACCGGTTCGGACAGTGTCAGGCTGAGCTGAAAGCTCGGCCGCATCAGGCTTCCGCACCCATCCTGAGTCCGGAAAAAGGTGCAAGCGCCTTCACCGGGATTGACCATCGTCCAGATATTTTCGCTGATCTCAAGGATGGCTTCGGCGGCATCTGCGTCGAGAACGCGGGCATTCACCCCAATGCCGTTCACTTTCAGTTTGATGGACTCCTGGCGGATCTTGCTCCGGGGAACGCCTGGCAGACGGATAGCGAAACCGTTCCGGTAGCTGGCGCCCACTGCCGCAACCTGGCCATCAATGGTCAACCTCAGCACCTCGTTTTCCCTGATCGTTTGGGCGATTTTCAGATTGATGAGCAGGTCATTCATGTCGAAGTCCCCTTCCCTTGGCCACAGGTCTTCATAAGCCAGCGTGGTGTACTCTGAAGCACTCGGGTAGTAGTTCAGGGTGACATTCCCTTCACTCACACTCAGCACATAATCTTCCACTTCACCATCAGCGACGCCACCTGTGGGACCGATACCCGGCGTACTGCTGATCCGGAAGCGGGCCCAGGTCTGCCCCGGTTCCGCCCATACCGGAACCTCGTAAGCCAACAGATTTTCTCCGGTAGACAAGCTGCGATCATTGAGGATCTGTTCGTCATTGGCAAAATGACCATCACCATCCCAGTCAACCCAGGCGTTCAGGTAACCACCGACAGTCGATGCTGAGGCCAACAGCAAGGCGCTTTCGCCCAGTTCCGCACCGGTAACGAAGGCAATACCGTCATCATCATCCGCTCCGTCACTGCTGTCGTCACTCAAGGGATAAAGGTAGGCATCACTTTCCCCGTCTACGCGAGAGCCCAGATACAGGTTACCAATACCATGGCGGGGGCCCGCCGCGTCAAAACTGGTCTGGTAGGTATCCGGTGCATCACCGAAATCCAGTGGCGTGCTGCTGATAACCGGTGCCAGTGCACAACGGGCACCATCATTGGAACGGGAAATCGGCCCATAGGCGAAAAAGTCGGCCACTTCAGTCTGCAGGTCTATCCGGTAAACATAGCCATTGCTGTTGTTGCTGACATAAAGGTTTTCGTCGACATCGAAGAACTGGGCACCAAAGGTAAAACTAAAGCCCAGTGCCTGCTCGCTCAGGACCTGCGAAATTCGGGTGGTAAGCCCGTCCTCCGGGTTTATTTCGAGCAAATAGCCATCATTATCGACGGCATAGATCAGCCCATTCGTGGGGTGAAATGCAAGATCTGTCAGCGGTGGTGAACCCATGTCCTGGGCGCTGGCTATTTTTTCCATCACATAGTCACCCGTATCCACCGACAGATCCACCGAATACAGCCCATGCCCGGAGCGGTAGCCATACCAGCGGTTCTCGGTCAAAGATACATCCCCCACATAGAAGGTCGTGCCAATTTTTCCAGACACAATATTCAGTGGCTCTGGCTCGAACTCCGCGCCAAAACGGGACAGAGTGTTATTGTCATAGTCCCAGCCGTACAGGAAGCTGTCGTGATAGCTGAAGCCTACGGCGTTGACCTTTCCGGTATTCATATCGGAACTCAGAACGGTGTAACTGCCCGTGGACAGATCAACGCCGTAAGTAATCGTCAGTGCGCTCGGCGTCTGAATGATGAATGCCTGCGTAGGACAGGCCTCGAAGGGTGTGGCAGCCTGGATATTCAGCGCCAGAAGCGACGAAGCTGAAACCACAGGCAACAGAAGGTTTAGAGTCTTTATCATGGCAAACTGCTCTCTTGCTGGACAAACTACAGACGCTTTTCTCCCTTCAGGGAGCAGGCCACAAACAGAAAATGTACAGCAAAACAGCAAGCTGAGTGTTTTTTATCCAAATCTGGACGGACAACCAGAACAGCTCACCAGCCTGTCTGCTGCAATTTGCGATTCAGAATAAGAATGCACCGGATAGTCACGCCGGTCGCAATTCCAAAATAGTTTTGTCCACACTCTGGTGCCGGTAGCGGTTCCCGATTATTCTCATGACTTGTTCCTTGTCACAGGTTCTCTTGAGTGAACGCCGTTACCCAGAAACTGATTGTCCGCCACACCACCCACCAGGATATTGAAGGCATTATTGAGCTTCAGAAAATCGTCTACCCCGAGATAGACCCCTGGGAACCCGAACAGATCGCCAACCAGCTCAACCAGTTCCCACAGGGGCAGGTCGT
>JAUIAZ010000269.1 GCA_030427465.1 Gammaproteobacteria bacterium
CCCCCCAGCCACTGCCATTCGCCGCTTCCGGCAACATGAGCCAAAGACCGGTCATGGAGGTCAGCAAGCCGATGAGCAGCATGAAGGTAATTTTGCTGAACGCACTCAAAGGGCTTCCGATATCCGGAGAGACTTCCTCAGTTCTCAGATTGTTCATACCAAACCAGGAAGCAAAGGCCAGCGGAATCAGCAGCAGCAACCAGACGTAGCCAGCATTCTGGATCCAGGTTTCAGAACCGGCCGGAATCTTCCCGATCAGGGTACCGGAGGTGTTCTGAAGAACCATGGGATCGCCACCCATTGCACCGAAGGCTCCGAAGGTCATGAACAGAGGAACCACGATCTGCATGGTGGTTACGCCGAAGTTGCCCAGTCCGGCATTCAGGCCAAGCGCAAGCCCCTGCTGTTTGCGTGGAAAAAAGAAGCTGATGTTTGACATGGACGAAGCAAAGTTACCTCCGCCGAACCCGGACAATAGGGCCAGCAACTGGAAAACCCAGAGTGGCGTATCAGGGTTCTGAAGGGCGACACCGGTTCCGAAGGCGGGAATCATCAGCAGTGCCGTGGTAAAGAATATGGTATTGCGGCCGCCACAGAGCCGGATAAAGAAACTGCTGGGAATGCGCAGCGTTGCGCCGGTCAAGCCCGCAATTGCCATCAGGGTAAAAAGTTCAGAGGCAGCAAACGGAAAACCCAGGTTCAGCATCTGCACCGTAATGACACCCCAGTATAGCCAGACGGCGAAGCCGCAGAGCAGACTGGGAATGGAAATCCACAGATTGCGGTTGGCAACCTGCTTCCCCTCGGATTCCCAGAAGGCCTGGTCCTCCGGTTTCCAGGTTTTAACATCAGACATGTCTTTCCACTCCTTTGCTTGGAAAAAGATCCTTTCCAGATTTACAGCAGGATGGGAAAGCCTCAATCGTACCTAGGGGGTAGCTGTCTCCGGGTAACCAGATGGCAGCACACGCCCCGGATTCACAGACAAAAGTATAGGCACATGATTTATCTTCACTTTTTGCCCGGTCAGCTTTCGCTTCGCTAGGGATGTACCCACAAAGCAATACGCCTTTCACCCACCAGGTAGGTAAGTGGCCAAGAATGGCTAATTGGCAAAATACTGATGCAGGTCAAAGACGCAGGCACCACGCTCGCACGGGCACCTTTTTGCAGTAGAATCTGACTGGCACCGCGACTGCAATTTGCCGTCAGCAAACACTTCGCTACAATTCGCCAAAACAAGGGAAGAGTTCGTGAATACAAAAGCAAGTATCTTACTGGTGGATGATCACCCGCTGTTTCGCAAGGGGCTGCGGCAACTGCTTGAGTTGGAAGAGGAACTGGAAATCGTTGCCGAGGCGAGCAATGGTTCGGATGCCCTCTCGATGGCCCGGGAAACAGACCCCGACCTGATTCTCCTGGATCTCAACATGCAGGGTATGGACGGGCTTGACACCCTCCGGGCCATGCGCGCCTCAGGCATCATCGCCCGCATCGTCATGCTGACCGTTTCCGACAATGAAGCCGATGTCGTCAACGCCATCAAGGCTGGTGCGGATGGTTATCTGCTGAAAGACATGGAACCAGAAGACATGCTCGACAAAGTCAAGGAAGCACTGGTGGGCAAAATGCCGATCAGTGAAAAGCTCACGAGCATACTCGCCATTGCCCTGCGCAACCCCGAGAGCAACAGCCAGGACCTCGCAGCCAGTCTGACCAGTCGCGAACACGAAATACTGACACGGATCGCTCAGGGGCACAGCAACAAAGTCATCGGCCGTGACCTCAACATTTCAGACGGCACGGTCAAGGTTCACGTCAAACACATTCTGAAGAAAATGGGTATGCGCTCTCGTGTGGAAGCTGCAGTCTGGCTGGTAAACCAGAAGCAAGGGGGCTGAGCCAGGCGCCCCCCGCCGTCTCGACTCACGAGTGGTCGTAGAGACAGGCCAGTACGTTTCCGGCGGTCACTACACCAACCATTTTCTCCCCTTCTGTCACGAACACCCGGCGTACGTTCTGTGTGACCATGATCCGCGACACCTCTGATACTGAAGCAGCCCGGTCCACACTCAGAACCTTGCGCGTCATGATGGAATTCACTGTGGCATAGTCATCGGCATGCTCAACTATCTGTTCCAGCGTGTCAGGCCCGATACTCTGCCCCAGGCTTTCCAGATAGGCAGACTGCTCGATGATTTCCTGTTTGCCCGGCCCGGACAGTTTCTGGAAACGCAGTATATCAGTCAGCGAGACAACACCCACCAGAGTATGGTCACTGGCAATGACCGGCGCACCGCCGATCTGGTGATCGCTGAGGAAGCGGGCAAGACGGGCAACCGACCAACCCTCGTAAACGCACAACACCTCGGGCGTCATGATTTCCGCAACGCCTTGTTCCCTTACATCTTCACAGACTTCCATGAAATTCTCCTTTTGCTGGCAGGAAGGTCAGCAACGATTATTCCGCAGCCAGGGCATGCCTTCTTGCGCCAGGTCAATTGCCTTAAGAAGAGTGGAAGAATCCCGGTCTGTGCCGGAGTGATGAGGGCACTCCGGCCAGCTACGACCGATTTATAACGCCGGAGGACAGTGCGCCCCTCCGTTGATCCAGGCCGTAAACAGCTCTCCAAAGCCTTTCTGTGTACCAGGTACCGGTTCACGCCCTTTTCCGGGGTTCCAGCCCCAGCCGACCAGGCTGTCTTCCGCCATGTGCTCAATCAGCTGCTCATGGGATTTTCCGCCATTACGTTCCGGGTCCAGAATCTGCTCACAGATCTGGTTCAGGCTCTTGCCTTCCCAGGCCATGGAGGCTGGAGCCAGGTGCCAGACCGGATGACCCGGCATTTCTTTGGCATCGTAGTTTTCATGCATGTGGCAGGTGATACATCGCATACCCGGCGCCCCGAGACCACCCTCGCCTCGCACCACGAACGGCTGATGCAGCTGCATACTCTCACCCTGTAATGGCGACTCCCCTTTGGGGTGGCAGTTCACACAGCGTGGATGGGTCAGAACTTTGCCCATTTCCACAAACATGGCCTTGCCTCTTTCCTCCGGGTCTTTGATATGTTCAAAGTCCGCCGCACTTTTCAGGCCTTTCCCTGCATGGCCATCAGCCATCGCGGGCAACGTCATGATGAAACCCAGGACCAGGGTCAGGACACCGAAGCTTTTAGAGATGCTCATGCGCGACCCTCCCCGTTACCCTGCTCTTTCAGACTGCGTACGAAGGGGGTGTTGTAGACCCTTTGACCGGTGAGTGCGGCCCAGGCATTGGCCAGGGCAGGCATCGCAGGCGGCACGCCAGGTTCTCCCACTCCCGTAGGCTTTTCACCCGAGTTGACAATGACCACCTCGACTTTCGGCATTTCATGAATGCGCAAAGAGCGGTAACTATCAAAGTTTTTCTGCTCCACCAGTCCGTCCTTCAGGGTGATCTCGTCATAGAGAATGGCACCGAGCCCGAAACCGATCCCTCCTTCCATCTGCGCTTTCACCACATCCGGTGTCACTGCCAGACCACAATCAACCGCACACCAGGCCCGACGCGGCAGCGGCAGGCCGGAGTCAGCGCGTGCCACTTCGATAATCTGCGCAACATAGCTGCCGAAAGATTTATGCACCGCCACGCCCATGGCCCGCTCTTCACCGTCAATCGTGTAGGGTTTGGTACCTCGCCAGCCAGCGGCCTGGGCCACCGCTTCGAGCACTGCGGCATCGCGGGGGCTATCTTTCATCCATTGCATCCGCGTGGACACCGGATCAAGGCCAGCGCGACTCATCAGTTCATCCAGAAACGTTTCCAGACTGTAGGCAGTATGTGTGCTGCCCACCGAACGCCACCACAGAACCGGCACGCCGGGGTCTGTGGTGTGCAGAGTCAGGCGCCGGTTTGCGGTCTGGTAGGGTATATGCTGGGCGCCTTCTACTGAGGTGGGGTCTATGCCATCTTTTATCATCCCCTGAAAAGGGGATCCCGAAATAATGCTCTGACCGACGATGACATGATCCAGCGCCTCAAGCTCTCCCTGCGGACTGAGCTTGCCCCGCAGACGATGAACATACATAGGCCGGTAATGTCCTGCCGTCATGTCATCTTCACGACTGTAGACCAGCTTGACGGGGCGATTGCCACCCGCGGCCTTGAATACCTGGGCACCCTCGCGGGCGACCTCACTGTTCTTCTGTGCCCTGCGCCCGAAGCTGCCCCCGGCAAACACCGTATCCAGATGAACATTTTCCGGCTTTAAACCCAACTCCTCAGCCGCAGCGGCATGATCTAAGGTCTGCATCTGACACCCTAAAGCAACCCGGACTTTCACAGCCGGTTCCATACTGCCCCGATTGCGATCTGTCACCGGCTCAACAAAGCAATCCATCGGCTCCATGGCTGCGTGGGCCAGGAATGGGAAAGCATACTCCAGATCCAGAACACCCTCCTCTGCCTGAACGCCTGACTCCGGCTTTCCGAGAACCGCATCCACATCGCCTTCGGTAACCACCGGGTCACCCGGCTTACGGGCTGATTTACGGTAGGACTTTTCCAGTTCACTACTGTCAATCCTCACCGCTTTGCTGTTATCCCAGGTAACCGAGACTGCAGCCGCTGCCTGACGCGCGCGCCAATAGTCTTCTGCAATAACAGCCACCCCCTGGGGTATGGCCTGGATTGCAACCACGCCAGACATTCCCCCGGCTTTGGCGCTGTCGAAAGACTCTACCGTTGCGCCAAATCGTGGGGGCCGGATGATCACAGCAGTGAGAGGAATGGCAGTCTGACCGGTCGGTGCGAGATCGAGCGTGAACAGGGCCGAACCGTCGGTTTTACTGGCACTGTCCGGCCGCTGTAATGGCCCCTTGCCGATATACTGAAAATCAGCCGGATCTTTCAGCGGCACTTCGGTCGGCACCGGCAAAGAGGCGGCATCCAGGGCCAGGTCTCCGAAGCTGGCCGACTGCCCTGATGCCTCGTGCGTCACCACACCTTTGGA
>JAUIAZ010000270.1 GCA_030427465.1 Gammaproteobacteria bacterium
TAGAAACCCTTGTAATACAGAGCGATACAGTCTGAAACAAAAATAAAAATCAAGTTGTTGGACTCTGTCTGAAAACGATCTATAAATGCTGTGTACCGGATGCAGTCAGCTGTCGCATCCCGCTTGATTCAGTGGTTTTGGAGCGCAGTCTTATGAATGATCGAGCCTATACAGATAACCAGAATGACAATGACGACGATGACTCCGTAGAAGAGCGTCGGGACAGTATCAGCCAGCCGGACGTTTATTCCGCAGCGGAGAAAGAGCGTGTGCGTTCGCAGCTGCAGGCGGATATCGAGGCGTTTCTGGCTCAGGGTGGCCAGGTGAAACAGGTGGCGGACAATGTTCGTGCGGATCCTCCACGCAAGCCGGATAACCAGTACGGCAGTAATCCTATTTAACGTAATTGGTTAGCGGCAAGCTCAAGCTCTGCCTGATGTTTGGGTGGAGGGTGAGCTGCTTTTCAAAGTGTCTCCGGATGCTCATATCAGATCATCCGGTTGCCCGTTACAGCGTCCTTCCATATACTACTGGTCATAAAAGCAACGGGATGTTGCGCCAAATCCAATAATAATGCAGTTGGGAGAGCGTCAAATATGGATATGTTACTCCTGCTCATGGGCCTTGTGCTGCTCATGGCTGGTTGGTTTCTGATGTGGGAATTTGCCCGTTTTCTTCACTGTGCCTATGTTATTCAGGGGCAGGTCATTTCAATGGAGCCAGGCTTCGGTCTGAAAAAACATCTGGCCCACCTGGATTCGGATTCCGGTAATTACAGCTTTTTCCCGGTCATCCAATATGAGTGGATGGGTGAGCCTACCCGTTTCACCACTCTGGATCAGGAATGTATCTCTGGCCTGCAGATCGGTGATCGGGTAAAACTCTCGTTTTCACGTACACGGCGTGCCCAGTCGCGGATCGGTCGCATGGTTTTCCTGCTGCTTGTCTGCATGGCATTGCTGGTTGCCGGTATCGTGGGAAGCACGATAGCGGCCCATGGCCTGCTGGATATTGGCCATATTCTGATGGCTTCCTTCGTGTTGGCGGTCGGGCTGTGCATTATCGTGCTGTATACTCGGCAGCAGGATGAAACCAATCCGGACACACGCTACCCGCAGGCCCAGGCTCAGTCGGTGCTGAATGTTTTCATTCTGGAACCCACCAATGTCTGTTACTGGAAGCGCCTGTTCACGAACCGCAGTCAGCGGCGTCGCATCATGTTCTCGAAGATGGTAGGGGGTTGCTGCTTCATGGCCGGCATGTTCATGCTGGTGTCTGCCGTTGTCTGGGGGGGCATGAAAACCGCAGCCGTGGTTCCGACGGCTGACAGCCACGAGCAGGCCGTCAGCGCAATCGATCTGGTTCAGCTGCCCCTGCGCCAGGCGTGCAGCTTCTCGACCCATTCCAGCACCTTCTGTGGGGCATGAGCCCGCTTCCACTCGCCGGCAACGTATTTGTTTGACTCCGCCAGGGTCGGATAGATGTGGATGGTGCCAAGGATCTTGTTGAGTCCGATGCCGTACTTCATGGCAGTGACATACTCGGCAATCAGATCCCCCGCATGATGACCCACGATGGTCACACCAAGAATCTTGTCTTTCCCGGGAACGGTCAGGACCTTCACAAAACCTTCCGCCACCCCATCGGCAATTGCCCGGTCCAGATCGTCAATGCCGTAGCGCGTGACTTCGTACGGAATTCCCTGCTCTTTCGCTTCCTGCTCATTCAGTCCGACACGGGCTACTTCCGGGTCGGTGAAAGTCGCCCAGGGAATGACCCGATAATCTACCTTGAAGCGTTTGAAACTGCCGAACAGGGCATTGACGGATGCATACCAGGCCTGATGCGCGGCGGTATGGGTGAACTGGTAGGGTCCGGCAACATCGCCGCATGCCAGGATGTTGGGCAGACGGGTCTGCAGGAACTCGTTGACCACGATGGTACCGTTGCGGTTTGTTTCGATGCCGAAACGCTCGAGGTCGAGTCCCTCGGTGTTGGCCTTGCGCCCGGTGGCAATGAGGACCTTGTCAAATTGCACGCGGCCACCGCCACTGCCGTCGCGGGTGTAATCGAGATAATGGCCCTGGTCATCCTCGCCAAAGCCGGAAGCTTTGGCATTCAGGCACAGGTTCACCCCTTCTGCGATAAAGCTTTCCTGTACCACCATGGCTGCATCCTCATCCTCCCTTGGCATGATGCGCGGGCTCATATCCAGCAGAGTCACGTCACAGCCAAGCCGCTGAAAAGCCTGAGTCAGCTCGCAACCGATGGGGCCACCCCCGAGTACCAGCAGGCGCTGGGGCTTTTCACGCAGTGACCAGACAGTATCTGAAGTCAGATAGGGTACGCCTTCAATGCCCGGAATCGGAGGTACGAAAGGTCGGGCACCGGTGGCGATGACAATGTTGCGGGTGGTCAGCGTCTGGCCGTCTACACGCACGCGGTAGGGGTCCACGATTTCAGCAGTGCCTGTAATACACTCCACGCCCAGATTGGTATAGCGTTCTACCGAGTCGTGCGGCTCAATCTCCTGGATGACTTTCTGGATCCGTTCCATGACTGCGGCGAAGTCGACTTCCGGTTCGGCGGATTTCAGACCGAACTGTTCACCGTGGCGCTGATACTGGGCCATCTTGGCGCTGCGCAGTAAGGCTTTACTGGGCACGCAGCCGGTATTAAGGCAGTCACCGCCCATCTTGTGCCGTTCAATCAGGGTGACTTTGGCTTTGACTGCCGCTGCGATATAACTCGTCACCAGACCGGCAGAGCCAGCACCAATCACAATCAGGTTGCGATCGAAACGATCGGGTTTGTCATAATCGGCGAGGACCTTGCGGGCTTTGATCCAGTCCATCAGGCGGCGTGCCAGCAGCGGGAAGATACCCAGCAGGATAAAGCTGAAGATCAGGCCGGGTGAGAGCAGACCGGCGGTTGAATCGATCTGGCCCAGTTGGGTACCCGCATTGACGTAAACGATGGTGCCCGGCAGCATACCCAACTGACTGACCCAATAGAAAGTGCGTGCCTTAATGGGAGTCAGGCCCATGACCAGATTGATCAGGAAGAAAGGGAAAATCGGTACCAGGCGCAGGCCGAACAGATAAAAGCCCCCATCTTTTCTAACGCCCTCATTTAGTGACTTCAGGCTATTGCCATATTTTTCCTGGACCCAGTCTCGCAGCAGAAAGCGCGATACCAGAAAAGCCAGGGTGGCACCGATGCTGCTGGCAAATGAAACCAGCAGCAGCCCCTGCCAGAGCCCGAAGATGGCACCACCGGCCAGAGTCAGCACAGCGGCCGCTGGCAATGACAGCGCCGTGACCAGGGTATAAATCACAAAGAACAGAAGCGCTGTCCATAGTGGGTTGCCATCACGATAGGCCTCGAGATCCTCGCGTTGGGCGCTGAGATTTTCCAGGCTCAGCAACTGGCCCAGATCGAAGGCAAAAAAAGCCACGACAAAGGCCGCCATGACGCCGATCAACAGCCATTTCCTTTGTTTCATGAAGATCTCCTGTTCCAAAATTCGGTAGGGCGTAGACTGCCGCTACTGTGATTAGTTCCGCCACAGGCGAAGGTGTTACAATGCCGGATTACGCGCCAGCCGCCGCTTCAGCCAACACTTACGGAAGGATAGACTAATCCATGTCAAGCCGTCGCTTTCCCGCCGCCCGTCCCCGTCGCCTCCGGGCCCATGCATTTTCCCGTCAGCTGGTCCGCGAGAACCGACTGACGACTGATGACCTGATTTGCCCCCTGTTTGTCCTGCCCGGCCAGGGACAGCGCGAGGCTGTAGCCTCGATGCCGGGGGTGGAGCGCCTCAGTCAGGATCTGCTGCTTGAGGAGATCGCGGTTCTGCACGATCTGGGCGTACCTGCAGTCGCCCTGTTCCCGGTCACGCCGCCGGAAGCCAAGAGTGAAGATGCGCGCGAGGCCTTCAACCCCGAAGGCCTCGCACAGACCACCGTACGGGCGATCAAGCAACAGTTTCCGTCGATGGGGGTGATTACCGATGTGGCGCTGGATCCGTTCACCACTCACGGACAGGATGGTCTTGTCGATAACACCGGATACGTGATGAATGACGAAACGGTTCAGGTGCTGGTGCGGCAGGCACTTTCCCATGCCGAGGCCGGTGCCGATGTTGTGGCCCCCTCGGACATGATGGATGGCCGCATAGGGGCAATCCGGGGCGCTCTGGAAGCAGCTGGTCATACCAACACCCTGATCCTGTCCTATGCCGCCAAATATGCTTCTGCTTTCTACGGCCCCTTCCGGGATGCGGTGGGCTCGGCGGGTAACCTCGGCGGAGGAAACAAGTACACCTACCAGATGGATCCGGCTAACACCGACGAAGCCATTCAGGAGGTCGCACTGGATCTGGCAGAAGGCGCTGACATGGTGATGGTGAAGCCGGGACTTCCCTATCTGGATATTGTACGCCGGGTCAGGCAGGAATTCGGGGTGCCCACGTTTGCCTATCAGGTCAGTGGAGAGTACGCCATGATTGCGGCAGCTGCCGAGGCGGGGTGGCTGGATGCCGATGCTGTCATCCTTGAGTCGCTGATGGGCTTCAAGCGGGCCGGGGCAGATGCGATTCTTACCTACTTTGCAGCGCGGGTCGCCCGTCTGTTGCGTCAGTAGGCAGGGGTTAATCTCAGTGTCATACAATCCTGCTATTATCTGGTGGGAAAAAGACAGGTATCATCAGGAAAGGTAACAGCATGTCCAGCAGCAATGAACTTCCGGCAGAAGCGCCGGCAGTTGATCTCAGTTCTTCCGAGTATTATTTCAACCGCGAGCTCAGTCATCTGCAGTTCAATGCCCGTGTCCTGCACCAGACGCTGGATGACACGCACCCTTTACTGATGAGACTCATGTTCTGCTGTATCTTCAGCAGTAACATGGACGAGTTTTTCGAGATCCGGGTCGCGGGGCTCAAGCAACAGATCAAGTACAGCCGCGAAACCGTGGG
>JAUIAZ010000271.1 GCA_030427465.1 Gammaproteobacteria bacterium
ATCCCCGGGCGACTGATCCACAAAAGCACACGGTGGTGCTGCCGCTGGCGGATGTGGCGATCAGTACCTCGGGCGATTACGAAAGGTACTTCATTGAGGACGAGGAACGGGTACACCACATTCTTTCGCCGCAGTCGGGAAAACCGGTGCGCGGGGTGCAGAGTGTCACCATCCTGGGGCCGGATGCCACGACTACAGATGGGCTCAGCACGGCCGTATTTGTGATGGGTGCCCAGGCGGGGCTGGATCTGATCAACCGCCTGCCGGGTATTGATGCGATCATCATTGATGATGCCCGGCAGATGCACTATTCGCAGGGTCTGGGGGCACCGGACAAACCGACAGACAGGAAGAATTGATGAAAAAGCGCTATCTCCTCGGTCTCGTGGGTACTCATGTACTGGCAGGTGTTATTGGCTTCGCGGGCGGTATCTATGCGTTGCCCATATTGATCGCGCCCGATGCGCCCAGTACCGAGGAAGTCGCCAGAGCTTCTGACGCGGCCAGCTATAACGCCACCTTTGTGAGAGACCTGGCCGGTAGCGATGCCCTTCACTGGGGGGAGGGGAAAGTGTTCATTGGTCAGGAGCAGATCAGCTTCGAAGGCAAGTTGGCGCCGGGCCCGGACTACAAACTCTATCTGTCTCCCACCTATGTCGAAATCGAGCAGGACTTTCTGAAGTACAAAGACAGCATGGTGAGGGTGGGCGATATCAAGACCTTTGAGAACTTTGTGGTTCCGGTGTCGTCTGATATCGACCCATCGCGCTACCAGGCAGTGATTGTCTGGTGTGAGACGTTCAGTGAGTTCATTACAGCGGCACGCTATCAGTAGGTGTACCCACCCCCCCACCAAAAGCGTCATAAACGGATACGATGGCCGTGAAGGTCTGGATATTGGACACCACCAGAGCATCTTCGACGGCTAGTGCCTGGCGTTCTGCATCCAGCAGATCCAGAAGGCCGATTTCACCTGAGTCATATAGCTCGCGTGCCAGCAGATAGGCTGCCTGGCTGGCTTCAAACTGTGCCTGCAGAAGATGTTGCCTTTCCTGATTGCGGGCATAAGCATCGAGTCCGGTATCGGCCTCCTTGATCGCAGACAGTAGCACGTCGCGAAAGGCAAAGTAGGCATTACGTTCCTCTGCATTGGCAGCACGGATTCTGGCCTGGATAGAAGCGTAGTCAAACAGTTGCCAGGACAGTGTGGGGGCCACACGCCAGGCTTCGGTTCCGGCGCCAAGGGTGGACAGATCACCGCTGAGATAGCCAACGAAACCACCGACACGGAGGTCGGGATACAGATCTGCCACGTTTACTCCGATGTTGGCTGAAGCCGCCGCCAGCCGCCGTTCCGCCTGGTGAACATCCGGACGAAACTTCAGAAACTCACCGGGCTGACCGATGGCAAAGGGTTGATTCAGAGCCAGTGACTGTTCGTTCAGCTGATCGAAGTGGAGAAACCCCAGCGCTTGCTGAGAGCCCAGAAGGGCTTCCAGAAAGTTACGCGTGCGGCGGTAATCGGCTTCAAATACCGGCAGGTCTGAGACCACACGATAGTACTGGGTTTCCACTCGTTTCAGATCGAGTTCCGAGGCATAGCCTTCTTCATAACGGCTTTGCACAATGGCTTTGGTCTGCTCTACCACCCGGGCGTTTTTGCGCACCAGCAGAATGCGGGACTTCAGCCCTTTCAGCTCACCGTAGGCCTGCACGCAACGGGCAACGATGCTGACCTGCAGGTCGCGGAGTGCCAGGGATTCAGCCTGGGCATTGGCGAGGGCAAACTGACGCGAACGCTCGATCTTGCCAAAGAGGTCGGCGCGCCAGCTCAGGCCGGCGCCGAACTCGTAGGAGCGCGAGTTGATGCGCTCTTCACTGACACCAGGAACTACCTGATCCTGGGCACCGTAGGTGGCGCTCAGGTTGCCCGTGGGCAGATTATCATTGTCGACATCCTCGAACACTGCCATTGACCGTTCCACGTTGGCGGCAGCCATTTTGAGGGACAGATTGTTCTCCAGTGCCATAGACACAACGGTATCCAGTTCCGGATCACCGAAGTGCTGCCACCACCTGGCCTCGCGCTCGACCACCTGAACCAGTTCTTCGCCTAAGATGGTGACGTTGCCTGTCTCTGGACGGACGTAGTCCGGACCGACGGTGGTGCAGGCCTGAATGGACAGAGCCAGAATACTTGCCAGAACCCAAGGAGATTTACGCATGACCCGGTTGCTCCACTTTGACCTGAGTAGCGCGGTCTTTGCGGCCGCGCAGCAGGTGGTAGAAAACCGGAGTCAGAATCAGGCCGAAGAAGGTGACACCGATCATGCCGGAGAACACCGCAACGCCCATGGCCTGGCGCATTTCCGCGCCAGCACCAGTAGAGATCACCATCGGCAGTACACCCATGATGAAGGCAAATGAGGTCATCAGGATGGGCCGCAGACGCAGACGCGCTGCCTCTTTGATTGCTTCAAGGGCGGTCATGCCTTCGTGCTCCAGTTCTCTGGCGAACTCGACAATCAGGATGGCATTTTTGGTAGCCAGTGCCACCAGGACGATAAAGCCGATCTGCGTAAAAATGTTGTTGTCTCCGCCTGACAGGATCACGCCGCTCATGGCCGAGAGCAGCGTCATGGGAATGATCAGAATGATGGCCAATGGCAGACGCAAGCTTTCATACTGGGCAGCCAGAACCAGGAAGACCAGCAGCACCACCAGCGGAAAGATCACCAGATCGGAATCACCGGCAATTTCCTGCTGATAGGTCAGCTCGGTCCACTCATAGCTCATGCCCAGGGGCAGTGTCTCATCCAGGATCTGTTCGATCGCCAGCTTGGCCTGCCCCGAGCTGAAGCCGGGAGCGGGGCCACCATTGATTTCCGCAGTGGTGTAGCCGTTGTAATGCATTACGCGATCTGGTCCTGATGATCTCGTTACCGAGAGGATGGAGCCCAGTGGCACCATCTCGCCTTCGACATTGCGTACCTTGAGGCCTTCGATCTGCTCTGGCTCCTGTCGGTACTTCTCCTCGGCCTGGATGTTGACCTGATAGGTCTGCCCGAACTGATTGAAGTCATTCACATAGATCGACCCCAGGTAACCCTGCATGGTCTGGAAAATGTCTGTCATCAGAATGCCCTGATCAAGTGCCTTGGTCCGGTCCAGGTCAATATCCAGCTGGGGTACATTGATGCCGTAGCTGCTGAAAACACCTGCGAGCTCAGGTGTCGCCCAAGCCTTCTGCAGGACTTTCTGGGTTGCCTCATAGAGCGCCTCATATCCCAGGTTGCCACGGTCTTCGATCTGCAGACGGAATCCCCCTATGGTGCCGAGTCCCTGCACCGGAGGTGGCGGGAAAATGGCAATAAATGCATCCTGGATGGCCGCAAACTCACGGTTCAGCTCGCCGGCAATGGCGTTGGCAGAAAGCTCGGGTGTGGTGCGCTGCTCAAACGGATTCAGGGTGACAAAAACAATCCCACTGTTCGGGCTGTTGGTGAAGCCGTTGATGCTGAGACCGGGAAAGGCAACCGCAGACTCCACGCCGGGGTGAGCCAATGCCGCTTCCGACATTCTGCGGATCACGGATTCAGTGCGTTCCAGGGATGCCGCATCAGGCAGTTGCGCAAAGGACACCAGGTACATCTTGTCCTGTCCCGGCACGTAGCCGGTGGGGGTGCTTTCAAACTGATGATAGGTCAGGCCGAGCAGGCCGGCATACAGCACCACAATGATCCCGGTCATGCGGATGAGCTTGGTCACGGCCCGATTGTACTTTTCCGAACCGGCGGCAAAGAAGCGGTTGAAAGGCGCAAAGACCCATCGTCCGAGCAGGGCGTCCATTGCGCGACTCAAGGGGTCGTTATAACTGCCTTCCTTCTTCAGCAGCAGGGCTGAAAGAGCCGGGCTGAGCGTGAGCGAGTTGATTGCCGAAATCACCGTCGAAATCGTGATGGTCAGGGCAAACTGTTTATAGAACTGGCCGGTCAGGCCGGACATGAAGGCTGCCGGGATGAACACCGCGGCCAGCACCAGCGTGGTAGCGATGATGGGGCCGGTCACTTCGGTCATGGCCTTGCGTGTAGCCGCTTTGGGGTCGAGCCCTTCGCTGATGTTACGTTCGACGTTCTCGACCACAACAATGGCATCATCGACGACGATACCAATGGCGAGAACCAGGCCGAAGAGCGAGAGAGCGTTGAGCGAAAAGCCCATCATGTGCATGATGGCAAAGGTACCGACCAGGGAAACCGGCACGGCGGCCAGCGGAATGATGGAGGCTCTCCAGGTCTGCAGGAACAGCACAACCACGACAACCACGAGGATGAGGGCTTCAAACAGAGTCTGAATCACGGCCTTGATAGAGCCTCTGACAAAAACCGTCGGGTCATACACGATGGAATAATCCACCCCTTCCGGAAAGGTCTTTTTCAGCTCGGCCATGGTGCTGCGCACATCATCCGAAATCTGGATGGCATTTGAACCGGGTGCCTGGAAAACAGGAATGGCAACGGCCGGCTGGTTGTCGAGCAGGGAACGCAGCGCATAGAAGTCTGAACCCATTTCGACGCGCGCGACTTCCTTCAGTCGCACGATACCGCCTTCCCCGCCGCTGCGGATGATGATATTGGAGAACTCTTCCACACTGCTGAGTCGGCCTTTGACATTGATCAGAAGCTGAAAATCATTCGAGCCGGAAGGCTGTGCACCCAGGCTGCCGGCAGCAGCCTGCTGGTTCTGGTCGCGGATAGCGCGGGCGATGTCAGCAGGAACCAGGTTCAACGCGGCGACTTTTTCGGGGTCAAGCCAGACGCGCATACTGTATTCACCGGCACCAAAGAGGCGGACATCACCGACGCCTTCAACGCGGGCCAGCTCATCCTTGACGTTCAGACGCGCATAATTGGAAAGGTAGAGCATGTCATAGCGGTCATCCGGAGAGGTCAGGTGCACCA
>JAUIAZ010000272.1 GCA_030427465.1 Gammaproteobacteria bacterium
CGACTCTTTGGGCAGCTTGATCAGGCCACCCAGTTTCAGCGTCATGCGCAGTTGAGCGAGATCTGACTTCAGCGACCGGTCAACGCCGGGATACTGCACCTTGATAACCACTTCCTGCCCGTCACGGGTCCTGGCCCGGTGTACCTGACCGATCGAGGCAGCGGCGAAAGGCTCCTGGTCGAAGCGCTCAAACAACTGATCGGGAGTGTCCCCCAGTTCATTCTGGATTTGCCGGGCAATGACCTCGAAAGGCATGGGGGGCGCTTCTTTCTGCAGCGTCTGCAGAGCGCGGGTGAACTCCTCGGGCAGGAAGTCCTGGGTCTGTGAGGCAATCTGCCCCACTTTCATGACGGCCCCCTTGAGCTCTCCGAGCGTAGAGACAATCTGCTCGGCCATCTTGTCATAGCTCTCGGATTTGCGTGCACGGGCTTTCTCTTCGTCGCTGAAAGCGCCCCGTACTTTATCAGAGGCGTAGCGCGTGGCCACTGAGGCCGTCATGCCAGCCAGCTTGAAGAAACGGCCGGCACGAGTGGCTGGGGGGGCCTTGGCCCGGGGTTTATCTGATGGATTCATGCGCTTCCCTGTTCGTGCAGAAGAGGGAAACCGTACTCGGGGTTACTGGTCTTCCGACCAGGAAGACACCCGGTTGCGTCCCCCTTCCTTGGATTTGTACAAGGCAATATCTGCCCGTTCGAGCCAGGCTTTGTGATCCGAGATGTCTGGCTCAACTTCCGATATACCCAAACTGATGGTGACTTTGATTTCTGTGCCTTCATGCTCAACCACTTGCGCTGCAACCGCTTCCCTGAGCCGTTCGGCAAAGGTCAGTGCGTTGGGCATGGGCGTATCAACCAGTATAACGCCGAATTCTTCCCCACCGTAACGACCGGCTACGTCCGTACCACGCATGGTCTCCATCAGGGTTTTGGCGACCATGACAATCACTTTGTCTCCCGCCTGGTGACCATAGGTATCATTGACACGCTTGAAGTGGTCGATGTCAAACATTACGAGCGCAGATTTGCTTTCGGATCGCTTGTAGCGCATAAATTCGCGCACCAGCTGCTCTTCCCAGAAACCGCGGTTGTTCAGCTGAGTCAGCCTATCAGTGCGGCTGAGCTTTTCGAGCTTGGCATTTGCGGCTTCGAGCTGCTTGCGGTTACTCGCGATATCCGTCACGTCATAGATGATCAGGCAAATATGGTTCACATCCCCGTTGGTCGAAATCAGGGGGGAGATGGTGATGTTCTGGTACATGAACTCTTCGGTCCCGGTAATCGGCCGGTAGTTCTTGAAGCGAAACAGATAAGGCCGCTGCTCCCAGGTGGTGAAGCTGCGGCTCTTGAGCATGAAAACAGCACGGGTCTTGTGCTCGAACCATTCCCGGGGAATTTCGGGAAAGGTTTCAAACAGGACTTTTTCACGAACCACGGCCGCCGTGAGACCACTGTGGTTTTCCATAAAGCTGTTCCAGGTCATGATACGGTACTCGCTGTCGAGTACAACCAGACCCACGTCGATGGTCTGGAGCATGTCCATGAGCCAATGGAATTCGGTGAAGTCAGAGTTCTCCATAAATAGCGTCTTACATTAAATAGGCGACTTTGTCTTTCATTACGCGCAGGGAGTCTTCTGTGAACAGCAACAGGACATCACAGTTGACCTGATAGTTTTCAATGCCGTAGGAAATCTCGATGGACAGGATCCGCTTCCAGCGCCAGGTATTGTGTTTCAACAACCGGCCAATATCCACGTGCTGCCCAAGTACCGCGGGGTGACCGACGCTGAATGCGATATCCAGTTGCTCGGCAATCCCTTTGGTACAGGCGCCGATGAGCACCGAAGCGATATCCATCAACAGCTCAAGCTCAACGCCTTCGTTCAGCTCTCCCTCATATTTCATCAGCCGGGCCATGTCCTTGAAACTGGAGTCATGGAACAGCAAGAGTGCCTCACCCGCGATGCCGGAGCCGATAAAACCCTGGCACACAGCAGAGATGGTGCTCGATTCTTCGGTGGCCTGCAGAGCCATCTGCAATTCGCTGACTTCCAGCAGGTTGACCTTCGGAATCGGCAGCAGAATAAACGCATCCAGCAACTGGGCCAGCAGACTGCCCGCCTGGCCCATCGCCACATTGGAGATTTCCTGGAAAGCCTCCATCGCAGACAACGGACCGCTATGTTGCTCGGCCGCCTCACTGTGGTCAACCACGGGCGCAGCAGCTTCGTCAGTCGGCTCGGAGTAAACACCGGTTTTCTTAAGAACTTCTACCAGGTCTTCCGGACTGATGGGCTTCTTGATGAAGTCGAAGGCACCCATGCCCATCACCCGCTGACGGGCATCCGGCTGAATATCACCAGAGACAACAATCACAATGGTCGGCAGGTCCTGCCTGCTGATTTCTTCGAGGGTCTGGTAGCCATCCATCACCGGCATGTTGAGGTCGAGGAACATGATGTCCCCTTTGCCAGCCTGGATCATTTCCAGCGCTTCTTCCCCGTGCTTGGCAAAACTGATCTCGATGTCCCAGTCTTGCGGCAGAGAGCGTGCCATCTGCTTGCGGGCGACACCTGAATCATCAACGATCAGAACGGGCAATGACATGGAGCGGAATCCTGAAAACAATTACAATATGCACTTAAGTAAAGTTCACGCACCCTGATCGTGCAACTATGCCGCAAACTATCACTCAGCAAATGGAGAACCGATTGCCTGACACCCTCACTGACGACCAGCTGTTTCGCTTCGGGGGCATCGCAAGGCTGTATGGACAAAGCGCCCTGAAGCGCTTTCTCAACAGTCATGTGGCCGTGATCGGGCTCGGCGGGGTCGGTTCCTGGGCAGCGGAATCCCTGGTACGTTCCGGCATCGGGACGCTGACACTCTTCGACCTCGATGAAATTTGTGTCTCCAACATCAATCGCCAGATTCATGCCCTGAACGGTACCGTTGGTCAGGCCAAAGTGAATGCCCTGAAAGCGCGCTTTGAACAAATTCATCCGGAATGCCGGGTCAACGCTGAGTTACAGTTCATAACGGCGAAAAACCTGGAGCAGATCGACCAGCGCTTTGACTATGTCATTGATGCGATTGACAGTGTCAAGGCCAAGATGGCGCTGCTGGCACACTGCCAGCGCAGGAAAATCAAAATCATTACGGCAGGCGGAGCCGGTGGGCTTCAGGACCCCCGGGAAATCCAGACTGCTGATCTCAGCCGCACTTTCCACGATCCCTTATTGGCCAAGGTACGCAAAGGCCTGAGGCAGGATTTCAACTTCCCGACCAACCCGAAGCGGCGTTTCGGCATAGAAGCTGTTTTCTCTGCCGAGCAACCGCATTTCCCCATGCCGGACGGTGAGGTCTGCCGCAGCAAGCCGGGCAGCGGCAGCGAGCCTCTCAAACTGGACTGCGCCTCAGGCTATGGCGCCTGTACCGCCGTGACCGCCAGCTTTGGCCTGGTGGCCAGCGCCCGTGTGCTGCAGAAGCTGGCCGGCTCAGACCTGTAAAACCAAGGGCCTCAGCGGCCGGATTTGTCTTTCTTGGCTTTTTCACGGGGGCCCAGAACCTCCTGGACCTGGGGTACTGAGGTACCGGCCAGCTGGAATTCCTTCTCCCAGGCGATCTGCTCTTCAAAGTCCTCTTTCGGGACACTGGCCTGACCATCGTGCGGCTTGACGGTTTCGCTGGCCACGTAACGGATCACCAGCTCACTGATCGCCATGAGGGAGTCGATGTGGGTACGCTCATAGCCATGTGTGGCGTCGGTGCCGAAGGTAATCAGGGCATGGCGGATATCATGACCCGCCTGTACGGCACTCACCGCATCACTGAAGTAGAAGCGGAACACATCACGCTGATGCGGAATACTGTAATTCTGGGCCAGGCGGATCAGGTGATGTGTGAGGTGGTAATCGAAGGGCCCCGAAGAGTCTTTCATGGCAATCGTGACCCCCTGCTCCCGGGCATTCTGGCCTTCCGCCACCGGGCCGATGTCGATGCCGACAAACTCGGTAACATCCGGCCCGATTGCATGCCCTACCCCGGAACCGACTTCTTCGGTCAGGGTGAATATCGGCGTGCAGTCGATGGCTACCGGCAGGTTATGCTCTTTGATGGCCTTGAGCGCTGCCAGCAAAGCAGCTGTACCGGCCTTGTTGTCGAGATGGCGGGATACCAGGAAACCATTGCCAAGAAACTCGGGATTCGGATCGAAGGCGACGAAGTCACCCACTCCGATCCCCAGCCGCCGGGTATCCTCAGCGCTTTCAATCAGCTCATCTATCCGAACCTCAACGTGGTCCCAGGTCACAGGAAGCCGGTCCACCTCTTCGTTATATCGATGCCCGGCTGCATACAAAGGCAAAACAGAACCCCGATACACACCCGAATCGGCGAAAATGCTGACTCGCCCGCCTTCGGCAAAGCGGCTCGACCAGTGCCCGACCGGTGTCAGGCAGAGACGCCCGTTGGGCTTGATCTCGCGCACCATCGCACCAATGGTGTCCAGATGCGTCACAATGGCTCTCTGGGGCGCATACAATTGCCCCTGGAGGCGGGCGCGGACTGTGCCTCGCCGGGTCAGTTCATAGGGTATATCGAGCTTGGCCAGTGCTTCACAGACATACACCACGATGGCATCTGTGAGTCCGGTGGGACAGGGGATGGCCAGCAGATCCAGCAAGGTTTTGGCCAGATACTCCTTGTCGATCTTTTCCTGCAGTGTCTGTGGTAAGGTTTGACTATTCATGCATTTCCCTCCTCGCGATGGCTGTGTGGGAACAGCAGATCCAGAAATTTCTGGGCCGTTGGCTGGGGAGCATGGTTCTCCAGACCCGGCCTCTCATTGGCTTCAATAATGACGTATTCGTTCCCTTCGTGGTCTGGCACCAGAAAATCCAGGCCCACCACCGGGATATCCAGCGCCATAGCAGCTTCCACGGCTGCTTTGGCCAGCTC
>JAUIAZ010000273.1 GCA_030427465.1 Gammaproteobacteria bacterium
TGCCGTCACCGAAAACCTGCTCTTGGGGTTTGGTTCTGCGGAGGACAATGCCTTTCAGCCAGCCGCCATTGGTCGCCAGGATGACACCAGCCACAACCCCTTTGTGCGCCGGGATCGCATTGTCTGGCTGGAGCCAGGCATGCCGGCGGCGCAAAACTGGCTGAGCTGGGTAGAAGACCTGAAACAGGCTCTCAACCGGCAACTGTTCATGGGGCTGTTCTCCTTTGAGAGCCATCTGGCCTACTATCCGCCTGGAGCGTTCTACCGCAAACATCTGGATGCCTTCCGCGGCCAGACCAACCGGGTCGTCTCGGTGGTAGCGTATCTGAATCGCGGCTGGGAACCGGGTCAGGGCGGCGAGCTGGTTATCTACGCCAGTGAGGACCAGGAAACCGAAGTCCTGAGAGTGACGCCAGCCTTCGGCACGGTGGTCGTTTTCCTGAGTGAAGAAGTACCGCATGAGGTCTTACCGGCTACCCGCGACCGCTATAGTGTGGCTGGCTGGTTTCGCGTGAATGGCTCACACCACGACCGGGTGGATCCGCCGAGATAAAGGCTGCCGCGGGCGTTGCAATCGCCCCGTGCCAGTGTCGCTATCGCTACCACCAATGCCCCGCAGTCTCAGGCTGCGTCCGGAGGAGGCTTCATGCTAGTCTGTGCACACTCCAGAAAACCAGAGATGCTTGCCGATGACCACACCCTTTGAACAACTCGTCAGGGCCACCATGGCTCAGCCAGAGCCGCAACGGCTTCTTTTCCTTCTGGCACGCACGGAACAAAGCAACAAAAAACATAAGAGCATTGCTCGGGGCACCATCAGCCCAGTGATCTGTGTAGACAAGCAACCCAGCGAACTGAGCACGTTTGACGCATTTATCAAAGAGGCTGATGGGGTCAACGCCAGTTGGGACATGATCCTCATAGCGGGAATGGATGGCGAGAATGGCCAGCCCCCCAGCTCTGAAGAAGCAGAGCCTTTGCTGAACAAAATGGCGAATGATCTCGTAGAGGGACAAGACCTTTCACGGTACTTCATCATTGATCGTGAAGGAAACCAGGTAGAGATGGTCCCGGGAGGCTGACATCCAGGTGACTCAACGATTACGCGCAAACTTTAACAAACGGGAAGTGGTCTTGCCTGGAGACTACGAGTGGGTACCCTCCCCCATGCCCGGCGTCGAGCGTATGATGCTCGACCGTATCGGAGATGAAGTGGCCCGTGCTACCAGCCTGGTGCGCTATGCACCCAACAGCGAGTTCACGCCACATACCCATGGCGGGGGTGAGGAATTTCTGGTCCTGGAAGGGACCTTTGCCGATGAACAGGGCCAGTACCCTGCCGGGACCTATGTGCGTAATCCGGTCGGCACACGGCATACGCCAAAAATCGGCCCGGATGGCTGTACCATTTTCGTCAAGCTGCACCAGTTTGATCCCGAAGATACGAAACCCGTGGTCATCGATACCCGTTCCGCGCAGTGGTTCCCGGGGCTGGTAGAGGGGCTGCAGGTACTTCCCCTGCATGAGTATGGGACGGAGCACGTCGCACTGGTGAGATGGGCCCCAAACACCCGCTTTAACTCCCATCGGCATTGGGGCGGTGAAGAAATTCTGGTGCTCGAAGGGACCTTCCATGATGAACATGGCAGCTACCCCAAAGGCAGCTGGCTGCGCAGCCCTCACCACAGTCAACACCAGCCCTGCACTAAAGATGACGGTGCGCTTATTCTGGTCAAAACCGGTCACCTGCCGGACGCCTGAAAACCCCCAGCTTAACGGTGTTGAATCCGGGCCGAACAACTATTGTGATTTGGCCCCAGCTGTTTAAAATAAGACCCAATTCTAGCACCCCGGATTGGGGCGCTCACACAGAAGACTCTGCGACCTGCTCACTTCCAAACCAGGCTGCACTCCCCCGGAACTATTGCACGACAGGCGAATTGACATATGAGTGAAGCCAGCGCAGTTGTTCAGCTTTCATCTGTTACCAAGCGCTTCGAGCAGCAGGAGGTGCTGAGGGAATTCAGCCTCAGCATTCATGACGGTGAATTCTTTACCATCCTCGGCCCGAGCGGCTGTGGCAAAACCACCATACTACGTCTGATTGCCGGCTTTGAGCATGCCGACAGCGGCCAGGTCATCATTGATGGCACCGATGTCAGTACCCTCGGGGCCGAGAAGCGCTCTGTCAATACGGTTTTTCAGAGCTATGCCCTTTTTCCGCATCTGACGGTTTTCGAAAACGTAGCCTTCGGCCTGCGCATGGCCCGCGTTGCGCGAACAGAAATAGAAAGCCGGGTGAAGGAAGTTCTGGAAATGGTACAGCTGGGAGACTTCGCCCAGCGCCGGCCTGAGCAGCTCAGTGGGGGCCAGCGACAGCGTGTCGCCATTGCCCGGGCCGTTGTGAATCGCCCTAAGGTGCTTCTGCTGGACGAATCCCTGAGCGCCCTGGATTACCAGTTGCGGCTGAAAATGCAGAGTGAACTGAAGCATCTCCAGAGGCAGCTTGGCATCACCTTCGTCTATGTTACCCACGATCAGGAAGAAGCCCTGTCCATGTCCGACCGGATTCTGGTCATGCATCAGGGACAGCCCCAGCAGGTAGGTACTCCGCGGCAGATTTACGAGTCGCCCCGTAACCTTTTTGTGGCCAGCTTCATCGGCGAGACCAATGTGCTGAATGCGAAAATCCTGCGCGCCCTGGACGACTACCGCTACGAGGCAGAGCTGGAAGGCCGTTACCAGCGCATCATTCATGCGGACCGCCGCTACCAGCCCGGTGACGATGTGCATGTGCTGTTGCGACCGGAGGATCTGCGGATTGAATATCTGAGAGATGCCGGGGACAAACCCGGCTTCGTCGGGGAAGTCAAAGACAGGAACTACACCGGCCGGACGCTGGATTCGATTATTGAGCTGCCCGATGGGCTGCAACTGCGCTCAAGCGAGTTTTTTGATGAGGACGACCCGGATTTTGACTATTCGATCAATGAACGGGTGTGGGTGGACTGGGTGCATGGCTGGGAACACGTCATTCCGGCCGAGAACCTGAACCGATGAAGTTCACGCCGACCTTCCGGCAACTGGCAATCTGGCTGAGCCTTTCCTGGCTTGCCGTATTTGTTCTGGTTCCGCACCTGCTGGTTCTGGTGACCAGCTTCCTGACGGCGGACCCGAGTAACCTGGCTGTCTGGCCCCTGAGCCTGGATGCCTATGCGCGGCTTTGGGATCCGGTCTACGCGGGTGTGCTCATCGACTCGCTTTACCTGTCCCTGATGGCGACCCTGTGCTGCCTGCTGGTGGGTTATCCCTTTGCCTTTGTCCTCTCCCGTTTCAGTCCGGGCGTGCGCGCCGTCTGTCTGTTCCTGATGATCATCCCGTTCTGGACCAACAGCCTGATACGCACCTATGCCCTGAAAATGCTGATGGGCAACAAAGGCCTGTTCAATGATACGCTCCTCGCCCTGGGCATCATTGATGCGCCTATCCGTATGATTTATACCGAATTCGCTGTAATTTTCGGATTGACCTATATCCTTCTGCCCTTCATGGTGCTCCCCCTGATGGCCAGTTTCGACCGCCTGGATCGCAGCCTGCTGGAAGCCGCGCGGGATCTCGGGGCAAACGCCTGGCAACGTTTCTGGCGTATCATCGTACCGCTGACCATGCCGGGTATCATCGCCGGGTGCCTGATTGTGTTCCTGCCAGCCATGGGCATGTTTTATGTTGCCGACCTGCTCGGAGGGGCCCGCAACCTGCTGCTGGGCAACCTGATCAAGAACCAGTTCCTGGTGGTGCGTGACTGGCCTTTCGGCAGTGCGGCTTCGGTAGCGCTCATCGTGCTGATGGCGGTGCTGCTGTGGGCCTACTTCCAGGCTAACCGGCGTGTCAGCCGACGGGGCGGACTGGAGGATGAGAACCTCACATGAAGCCACTTTCCCGCCTGCGCGTTTCCGGTCTGTCTGGCCTTGGTCTGCTATTGGCCGGGCTTGTCTACCTGTGGCTTTACCTGCCGATCATGCTGCTGGTCATGAACTCCTTCAATGCCTCGAAGTATGGTCACAGCTGGCAGGGCTTCAGCTGGAAGTGGTATGAGAAGTTGTGGGGCAACAGTGCCCTGATTGAAGCTTTCACCAATTCGCTGACCATCGCTTCGCTGGCCGCAACCGGTGCCACCCTGCTCGGGGCGTTGCTGGCTTTGAGCCTGCACCGTTACCGTTTCAGGCTGCGCAAGCTCAGCAGCGGGCTGGTTTTTGTGGTGCTGATGTCGCCCGACATCGTTCTTGCCATCACCTTCCTGATTGTGTTCATGGCCCTGGGTATCCAGCTGGGTTTCTGGTCTTTGCTGATTGCCCATATCACGTTCTGCCTGCCCTTTGTGGTAATCACACTCTACGCCCAGCTGCGCTCCTTCGACCCCTATCTGTTTGAAGCGGCTCAGGATCTCGGGGCGCCGGAGTCTGCCATTTTCACGCGCATCGTACTGCCCATGCTGAGGCCAGCCATTGCTGCCAGCTGGTTGCTGAGTTTCACGCTGTCGCTGGATGATGTCATTATCAGTTCTTTCGTAACCGGCCCCGGTTATGAGATTCTGCCGATACGGGTTTTTTCCATGGTCAAAGTCGGGGTTTCACCAGAGGTCAACGTGCTAGCCACGCTGCTGATCCTGATTTCCCTGGTGCTGGTCTGTCTTGTCCCCTGGTTATTAAAGAGGAAAGCTTAATGAACAAAGTGTCCTGCCTACTTTCTGCTGGTCTTCTGGCGGTACTGTCGCCATTGCAGGCGGCCGAAAAGGTCGTGGTATACAACTGGTCCGAATACATTCCCGAAGGTGTGACTGACCGCTTCACCGAAGAAACCGGTATTGAAGTGGAGTACGTGACATTCGAGAGCAACGAAGTCATGTACTCCAAGCTGCAGCTGCAAAAAGGT
>JAUIAZ010000274.1 GCA_030427465.1 Gammaproteobacteria bacterium
CCAAGGATTTTTCTCTCACATATGAACGCATAATCTTCAAATTTACGGAATGGGTCTTGATTCACTGAACCAAACCCGTCAGCCGGACGTAAGTAATGTTGACAGGGTTAACATGCCCAACTCTTACTCCCGGAGACTGACATCAACATGACAACCGATTTCTCACGTCTGGATGCCCTACAGACACTCGAACCCACGACAGGCCGCCAGGAAGTTCGCGCACTTTTCGAAGCGCTGGGCGGCATTGCATCAGCCTACAATCCGCTTCGCCAGAACGCCAAGCCAAATGGGCAGGTCAGCTCTGAGGTTATTTTGCTGCCAGGATTCGGCGCCACTCACCACCTGATGTTTCTGACGCGAAACCGCCTGCAAAAGTTGGGCTGCATGGTGGACGACTGGGGATTGGGGCTCAACGATGGAAACGTCCCTCGCCTGCTGCAACGTTTCGTTGAGCAACTCCAGATTCGTCAGGCACAGGGCAAGCCCCCTGCGATACTGCTGGGCTGGAGCCTGGGTGGCTACATCGCACGAGAGGCCGCGAGGGAAGTACCCGACGCGGTGAAGCACATTTTCACCCTGGGAACACCGGTTGTTGGTGGCCCAAGATTCACGAGAGCCGCAACGCTCTACAAAAAACGCGGATGGAGCCTGGATGCCATCGACCGGGAAACCCGTGAGCGTTTCCAGCAGCCGCTGAAGACACCCGTGACGGCGCTCTATACCCGTAAAGATGGGGTCGTGAATTGGGAAGTCTGCCTGGATCATTGGTCTCCCCACGTTCGCCATATTGAAGTGGACAGTAGCCATGTGGGCATGCCTTTTTCCAATCAGGTGCTCAAGCTCCTGGATGATCTCGTCAGGGAGGTCGCCTGATGCTGGCCGCCCGAAGGACTGACGCTGCGCCCGACCCTGTATCCGGCAAACGTCCGCCGGTGCTTCTTGTTCCCGGCGCCTTCACGGGCCCCTGGATCTGGGAGGACAACTTCCATACCGGTTTTTCGGCCGCTGGATACGACACCCACACGATGGCCTTCCGGGGTTTCGGAAAAGGCTGGCGTCAGCAGCTGTCCATACGGATAGAAGACTATGTGGAAGATCTGAATCAAGCAATTGATGGCCTTCCGGAGAAACCGATTGTTGTCGGCTATTCGCTGGGTGGCTTGGTGACATCGCTGGTGGCGTCTCAACGACCCTTGCCCGCCGCCATTCTGCTGAGTCCGGTTCCAGCCAGTGGATTCTCACGCCATCTGTTGGCCTATGGACTGAAGTCACCTCTCAGCGCGCTGAAAATGACCTCTCTCTCGCTGTTTCCCCCTGCCCGGCATTTAGGCAAGGCACCTTTGGGCATTTATTCGCCGGAGCTGTCTGAAGAAACCGGGAGGAAAGTGACCCGCAAACTGAGCCGGGAACCCCTCGGTGGACTACTTGCGACATTGCGTGCCTACCCACCCGGCAAACCCTTTCGGTTTACCTTGCCGGGCCGGTGATTAAGGCGTGGGAACCGCCGCATCAGTTGAGGGGTCCGGCACCGCGCTGGGGTCCTCATGTAAGGATTTGAGAATACCGTAAGCCATCATTAACAGGATTACGCTCACCGGCAAGGCAGCGGCTATGGATGCTGTTTGCAGGGCCTTGAGCCCGCCAGCCAGCAACAACACCGCAGCCACGACCCCTTCGCCCAGCCCCCAGATGACCCGGAACTTCTGAGGGGGGCTGTCATCACCCATACTCAGCATGGTGGTGATGACCAGGGTCCCCGAATCAGAGGAAGTAACAAACCAGGTTGCCAGCAGGAACGTCGCCAGCCCAGCCATGAACATATTCAGCCATTCGACTGTCGTCAGCTGGTCAATGGTACCAAAGAGAGCACTGGGCAGATCCCAGTTGCGAACCAGATCCGCTATCCCGGCCGTTCCTACTCCCCCTGTTGCATTCAGCTCCATGTAAATGGCATTGCCTCCGAAAATACACAGCCAGAAAAACGCAATGGTGGTGGGTACCAGCATGACACCCAGCATGAATTCACGAATGGTACGTCCACGGCTGATCCGGGCAATAAACATCCCGACAAAAGGCGCCCAGGATATCCACCAGCCCCAGTAGAAGATGGTCCAGCTTCCCTGCCATACGGATTGCAGCTCGCCATTCAGCACCTTGAAGCCCATGGGGAAAAAGTTCCACAGATAATCTCCCATTGAGGTCACAAACAACCCCATGATCCACTGAGCGGGTCCGCCAAACAGGAAGTAGGCCAGCAATACGATCGACAACCAGATATTCCATTCAGAAATTATCCGAATGCCCTTGCCGACGCCTGAGACCGCAGACAGCGTTGCCACTGCTGAGATGACAGCAATCAGGATAATCTGAGTGGTTACGCCGGGATCCACATCGAACAGGTGATTGAGTCCGGCAGCCATCTGGCTGACGCCGAGCCCCAGTGAGGTCGCCACACCAAAGACGGTTCCGAAGACGGCCAGCAGATCCACCGCATGTCCAATGGGCCCGTAGACCTTGTCTCCAATCACCGGATACAGAGCAGAGCGGAGGGTCAGTGGGAGTTTTTTGCGAAAGCCGAAATAGGCCAGGCACAAACCGACCATGACGTAAACGGCCCAACCATGGAAGCCCCAGTGAAAATAGGTCACTGTCATGGCCTTCACGGCCCGGGCTTCGGTCATCGCCGTAGCCCCGGAGAGATCAGCAAAGGGGTTATTGGGATAGCCCCAGGTGCTGGTGTTATCGAAATAGAACATGGGCTCAGCAATACCAAAGAACAGCAAGCCGATACCCACTCCTGCCGAAAACAGCATGGCAAACCAGGAAAAATTACTGAACTCGGGACGACTGTCGTCATCCCCCAGACGAATGCTGCCAAAGCGGCTGAACATCAGGTAAAAACAGACCAGTAGCAATCCGGTGACGGCGCTGATGTAGTACCAGTTCAAAGTGTGTTCGATCCAGCCACGGATGGCGGAATAGATGCTGTTGGCAAACTCGACATTCAAGGCTGTGAAAACAACGAAGGCAATGACCATGCCTTTGGCCGCAATGCCCATCCCACTATGCAAGCCCTTGAAGGGGCCGGACTGGGCGACCAGATCCTCAGAATTATCCATTGGGTACCTTTCTGCGTTTGGGTTTTATTATTTTCATGACCAGCGCTGCAACGGCGGAACAAAAAAGCGATTGGACCGGCTTTTCGGAAGCAACTGACGAATCTGAGCCATACCGCTGAGATTGTTCAGACTCATAAAGAAATGCATCACTGCATAGTGTCCGGAATATTCGGTTCCGGCAGCCACTGGACTCAAACCTGATATCAGATTCAGCTTCAAGCATAGTTGAAACGCATTCGCTTTTGGAATCGCGACCTTTTCCCGGCTCTCAGGCCAGCGTCATGGCCTCCTGCAAAAACGGTGATTGCACCTGCCGTCTGATCAATTTACACTCGTCTGAACTTGTCGGGGTGCCCTGTTTCGGGCTGAGATCCTAGCCAGCGTATATCTCGCTGAGTGCAGAAACCCGCCGAACCTGATCTGGCTCGTACCAGCGTAGGAAACAAGCAGTACCGTTCGCGATATGTGTCGCAAGCAAGTTCTCCGAGCTGGTGCGCCCGTTTTGTCAGTCAACGAACAGAACAATGAGGGCACACCATGAGTAATACCCCGGCCACCAAAGCCGCTTCCCCACAACCCCGGATTACCCGTGAACCCCTGAGTGGTTCCCGTCGTGTTTACCGTGAGACATTCGAGCGTAAAATCCCGGTAGGCATGCGCGAAATTGTGTTGACTCCGACAACGCTAAGCGAAGGCAAGGTGGAAGAAAACGCGCCGGTCACGGTCTATGACACCTCGGGACCCTACACCGATCCGACCCAGGACATTGACGTACAGAATGGACTGCCAGCCCTGCGCAAAGACTGGATCGAAGCCCGCGACGACACCGAGCTGCTGGAAGAAAAGTCTTCTTCCTTTGCCCGCCAGCAAGCCAACAGCCTGCTGACCGAAGAACAGCGTTTCCGTCACCAGGCACCGATCCGTCGTGCGCGGAAAGGTAAGAATGTTACCCAGATGCATTATGCCCGGCAGGGCATCATTACTCCGGAAATGGAGTACATCGCGCACCGTGAGAACAATGGCCTGAGTGAGGCCGAGGTTGCGCAAGCCCTGAAGCATCAGCATCGTGGCCAGAGCTATGGTGCCGGCATTCCCTCTTACATCACCCCGGAATTCGTGCGTCAGGAAGTGGCTGCCGGGCGCGCCGTGATTCCCAACAACATCAACCACCCGGAAACTGAACCGATGATTATCGGTCGAAACTTCCGGGTGAAGGTCAATGCCAATATCGGTAACTCAGCCATCACTTCCTCCATTGAAGAAGAGGTCGATAAACTGGTCTGGTCAACCCGCTGGGGGGCAGATACCGTGATGGACCTGTCCACCGGCAAGAACATTCATGAAACCCGTGAGTGGATATTGCGCAACAGCCCTGTGCCAATCGGTACGGTGCCGATCTATCAGGCACTGGAGAAGGTGGGCGGCATTGCCGAAGACCTGACCTGGGAACTGTTCCGCGACACACTGATCGAGCAGGCCGAACAGGGTGTCGATTATTTCACCCTGCATGCCGGAGTGCTGCTGCGCTATGTACCGATGACTGCTGACCGCATCACCGGCATTGTGTCGCGCGGTGGTTCGATCATGGCGAAGTGGTGCCTGGCTCACCACCAGGAAAACTTCATCTACACTCATTTCGAAGAAATCTGCGAAATCATGAAGGCCTATGATGTCTGCTTCAGCCTGGGTGACGGCTTACGTCCCGGCTGTCTGGCGGATGCCAATGACGAGGCCCAGTTCAGCGAGCTGCGCACCTTGGGAGAGCTGACCAAAATCGCCTGGAAACATGACGTACAG
>JAUIAZ010000275.1 GCA_030427465.1 Gammaproteobacteria bacterium
CCGGTGAGGCCTTGTTCCATCGCTCGTCGTGCACAATATGCAGTGACCAGAACACGCCGTTGACGAGCAGGCCGAAGGTTCCAGCCACCGGCTGGTCATCCAGTGTGAGCATGCGGATGACATAACGGCCTTTTTCACTGAAAGAGCCGGCCAGCTCCTTATGAAAGCGGAAGTAATCGTCGGATTTGCCGATATTGACCCCTTCTGCCACTTTCCAGCTCCGGGATTCCAGCTCCCGGTAAATTTCCAGTTGCTCCTCCACCTGGGCCCGTTCCGTATATACGCGGTATTCGAGCTTACCTTCCTTGCCCAGTTTGTTTTGTGCAGCTTTGAGATTCTTCCGGAATTTCTGGGATTTTCCGGCGATGAAGGTTTCCCAGTCTTTCTCTTCCGCAAAGTTGATGTAGGGGCAGGGGGAGTCTTCAAGTTCACCGATGAAACAACCCTGTGCGGAAAGTTCCCGCTTAAGGGCCCGGAATACCGGACCTTCCTTCTGCTCATGGAAATCGGCAAGATCCCAGCGCTTCCGGTGCTCCATCAGGAAGCTGACAAGGGCTTCAACACAGGCCTGGGCGTCTTGGGGAAAAATCAGAACCGGGCAGTCAACTTCCCAGCGGGTACCAATAAATGCCAGTTGCTTCAGGTTGCGGGACCAGATCCGGATGTCGGTAATCTGAAAGGGGGCCATACCCAGCAACTGTCTGTCCCGGTAAACCAGCAGGATGAACAAGTCACTGTTCGAACCAAAGTGTTTCCACCAGAGGCGCTGATAATCATAGGACTGGAATCCGCCGCCGTCGGGGGTTTCAAACAGGTAGTCATCCCAGAAGTTTTCCAGATCCTGCCAATCTTTCTCCTGATCCAGCAGTCTGACGGAGTAATTCTGCCCCCCCAGCACATACTGGCTGCCTTTCAGCCGGTCAATCAGCGGGGTATGGCGGGCATCCGTCACGGACTCCCTGTCCAGAGCTGTCCAGTGAATACGATTCTGGTCAACTCCACCAACCTGCTCGCCAGTCTTTTCGGTATGGGTAAGCACATAGCCGTTGTCCCTGAAAAGTGCCTTATGCCGCTTCCATAAAGCAAGCACGGGCTCAAGGGAATGGGCTTCCACGCTCACTCCTGGCAGTTTTTCCCTGAGGCGGGTCAGCAAGGTACAGATCAAGCGATAGAAATGCCGGCGATAGGCTGGCAACACGGCGGCGTCCTCAAGATAAATCACCTGCTCGCCGGCAAACTCACTGAATTCGCTATAAACACATTCCAGACAGAGGATATAGCCCACCAACTGCTCTTCACTGAAAATTCCTACGCTGAAATTGCTGTCTTCAGATTCGGCATTTTCAAGATAGAGGCGGATGTTCTCTGCGCCGTCGCATCGATCGGCTTCGTGCAGTCCGGCCTCGAGTTTGGCAATTGCGGGGGCATCTTCGGGTTGTAATGGACGGAATGCCAGTTCTGTCCGGGTTGTTACGGAGGAATCCACCGTCGCTCTCCAGTTTGCGTGAGGGTTGGGTGACGCTTAATTGGAGTATAGACATTCTTAGCCGCTTGGCAGCTGCGGTAGTTCATCCTGCGCTTCAACCGGCTCTATCGCTGCGGTGACTGCAGCAGAATCGAGAGAATGCGATTGTTAAAGGGCGTTGAGCTGTAGCCCGCTCCGGGGAGCGCCTGATTACGGGTCTGTGCAAACGTAAGGTCCAGAGAAGGACAGTGAACCACTTCAGTACCAAAGAAACCGTAACCGCCGTAACAGGTGACTCCGTAAAGGATGACCCGGTTGATCCCCATGCCTCCATCTGCCCCGTAATAACGCCCGATACCAGCAATTGGTACCGCTATCATCGTTTCCAGAGTACCCGTTTTCTGAAAGATTTTTCCCCGGAACAGGGCGTCCATGAAGGTGACCAGATCCCGGGTCGATGAAACCAGGCCGCCGCTGCCGTATAGATCCCAGGAGGGATCCCAGTAGCGGGTATCCGTGTCGCCATAGAGCGGGTGGCTGATTCTTTCCGATGCATCGGGCGGTTCCGGCTCGAGTGATTCCAGCCAGGTGTCCTGCAGGCCAAGTGATTCATAGGGGATCAGCGTCCTGAGTGCCTGGGCAAGAGGCAGTCCGGTAGTTACTTCCAGCACTTCTCCCAACAGCAGATAGTGGGTGTCAGAATAATGGTATAGTTTACCCGGCTCATTCAGGGGGCTGCCTTCTTCCATGGCCAGACGGAGCTGCTCCCCGGCCGTCCAGCGATAGCCGGGTTGGTCAAAAATTCTCTGGTTGAAGCTGTCAGTATCGGTATAGTTATACAGGCCGGCTGTGTGATTCAGCAGCTGACCGAGCCGGATCTCGTCTACCTGGTACCCACCTTTTGCCAATGCCTGGACGGATTCAGGAGACAGGAGTGAGCTGATCGCCTGATCCAGGTGCAACGCATTCTGTTCCACCCGCTTCAGGATGGCGACAGCCACAAAGGTTTTTGTGACACTGGCGCTGCGAAACAGATCAGTCGGCTGCAACTGTCTGGCACCTTCGCCGAATCGTCCGCTGGCCCACGACCACTGAAACTGGCCGGCCCGGGCCGTCAGCAGAATCCCGGGCAAGCGGGAATTATTGGCCAGTTCTTCATCCAGAGTTTTTTGAATGGCCTCAACTTTTCCCTGTTGCGTAGGGTTTTCCGGGTATACCGCTACGACGGGGCCGCCAGAGCAGGCACAAAAAGTCAGCAGAATCAGACCCGAAAAAAGAATCTGACGCAGTAAGTTACCAACTGCGTGAATTACACTCACAGACAAGGCCCTCCCGAGTGTCCCTACAGGTTGCTCTGCCTGTAACGACCGCTGTCACGCAGGCTTTGCGTTTTTCGCCATATGCTCCTCAATCCGCACCAGATCATCAATCTGCGCATCAGAACAGGCGGGCAGGTCAAAAGCCGCGCCGTAGACACAGCCTCCTGTATCCGGCTTCAGATGGACGAGTGAGCAGGGCAAGTCACTGATCTGGACGGTTTCCTTTCCCATCTGGTAGCTGAAAGTCAGCTGGAAACGGTCAATTTCTGGCAAGTCTTCACGGTTGAACAGAGCAATGCCTTCGCGTGTATAGTTGATCGACACCAGGCTGAACTGGCCGGCCTCGCTGTGGATCAGGCAGTCGGAAAAGCCTTCCGTGCACAGGAGTCGGGGTAGTTGCCGGTTTTCGGTTGTCTGGGTACTCACAGGTGTCTCCGTCATGTTTTCAGAATGATCATCAGAAGTTTCAAGCCGGCCTTAAATCTCTCATTTCCCGTGCTTATGATCCGCTATCGTTTGATTGAAGCCCGTTCACATCAGGCCGGCTGCCCGCAGCCCGTTTTCGTGAGCGGCAATCAGGTCTGCCGACATGCGCCCCGGTCGACCACTCTTGAGGTTGATACAGGTAAAGCGCATGCAAGCCTCCAGTATCAGCTTTTGGTCGCTCTCGCGGAACAGTTGAAAATGCCGCTGGGAATGCAGTTTCAGGTCTGAACCAGTAATCCAGGTGCCCAGAATCAGCTGCTCACCCGGATAAGAAGACAGCCTGTAATCAATCTCTGTACGCACAATCGCCATTGCACGGCCACTGGCTTCATGCGCGTCCCAGCCGAAGCCGAGCAGGTCGATATGCTCCCAGGCAATCTGTTCCAGCCATTCCAGGTAGCGCACATTGTTGGTGTGCCCCAGACGGTCGGTGTGGTTCCGGTCCACTTCGAGCCTGCGCGAGTGCGGGTTCGGCCATTGCCAGGGAAGGTTTTCAGGTGCTGTCATGTTAACGGGCCAGTTCAGCTGTCGACAGCACACTTTGGCACAGGCGAGGGCCCATCCTCAAGTCGGACGAGTGGGCGCGGTCAACACTCAGTTTGTGTATGATGGCGATCTGAGCCAGCAGCATTATTGTCGATAAACGGAGTCGGGGAATACCCACCAGCATGAACCAGAATCCAGGCAGTCTGAGCGTGATCGGCCGCTTTATCCGTCCTTACACACCTCAGGTCATTTACGCACTGGTGGCGCTGGTGATCACCGCCGGGATCACACTGTCCCTGGGCCAGTCAGTGAGGCTACTGATTGACGATGGGTTTTCTGCCGGCTCACCCGAGCAGCTCCTGACCATTATCCAGTGGTTCGCGCTGCTGATTGCCGGGCTCGCCATTGGCACCTTTTGCCGCTATTACTGGGTGTCCTGGCTCGGTGAACGCATTATTACGGATCTTCGCAAAGCCGTATTCCAAAACCTGATCAGTCTGCACCCCGGTTATTTTGAGCATAATCGCAGTCTCGAAATCCAGTCGCGCCTCACAGCCGATACGACGGTTCTGCAAGGAGTGATCGGCTCCTCAGCCTCGGTGGCACTGCGAAACATCATTCTGTTCATCGGCGGGCTGTTGTGGATGTTCTTTACCAACGCCAAACTGACCTTGATTGTACTGGGTGCTGTGCCAGTGGTTGTCGTTCCGATCCTCTATTTTGGCCGTCGTGTACGCAAGCTGTCCCGCCGCAATCAGGATCGTGTCGCCGATGTCGGTGCCTATGTGGGCGAAGTGCTGGGGCACATCAAAACCGTGCAGGCCTACACCCACGAACTCAGTGATCGCCAACGGTTCGATGAGGTAACAGAGCAGGCATTTGCCGTGGCCAGAGAGCGGATCCTGCAGCGAGGGTGGCTGGTTTCCGTGGTGATTCTGCTGGTGCTGGGGGCAATTGCTTTCATGCTCTGGACCGGGGGTAATGATGTATTTGCCGGGAAAATCACCGGTGGGGAACTCGGAGCCTTTGTTTTTTATGCGATCATTGTGGGGTCTGCGGCCGGTTCCATTTCCGAGGTGATTAGTGAGCTTCAGCGTGCGGCCGGAGCCCTGGAACGGATTGTTGAGTTGCTATACGCCAAAAATGAAATCCGGGAA
>JAUIAZ010000276.1 GCA_030427465.1 Gammaproteobacteria bacterium
AGCAACCACTTTCATGGCATCCACCGTTTCAGCAACATCATGCGCCCGCACGATGTGAGCGCCTTTACTGGCCGCCAGCGTCGCTAAAGCCACGCTGCCGGCCAGTCGGTCACTGACTTCCCGGCCGGTGATCACCCCCAGCAAACTCTTCCGGGAAAGGCCCACCAGGACCGGATAACCCAGGGCCACCAGATCCGGCAAAGCATTCAGCAACCGGAGATTATCCTGCAAACGCTTACCAAAGCCAAAGCCGGGATCAACAATGACAGAGCGATTTCCCAGAGAATTAAGTTGAGCAGCCCGGCCATCAAGGCTTTCGATCACTTCACGGTCCACCTGGCCGTAGTTTGGATTATCCTGCATATTCTCCGGCTCCCCCTGCATGTGCATGATGCAGACCGGGATAGCACTGTTCGCTTGTAGCAAATTTTCCGCGCCCTCACGCCGAAAGGAACGGACATCATTGAGCAAATCAGCACCGACGGACAAAGCAGCGCGCATGACGGCGGGCTGACTGGTATCCACAGATATCCAGGCATCCACCTCACCCCGTATGGCTTCAATGACCGGACAAACCCGGTCCATCTCTTCTTGCTCGCTGACAGGCTGGGCGCCCGGCCGTGTCGACTCGCCTCCGATATCAATGATTGAGGCACCTGCTTCCACCAAAGACAAGGCGCGACGACGCGCCTTGTCAGGTTCAAAAAAATGCCCACCATCCGAAAAAGAATCGGGGGTAACATTTAAAACCCCCATAACCTGAGGCCGCAGCAAGGAAAGGGTGCCTCGTGGCCCTTTCAACTCCATAAACACTCCTTCGTAAAAACAAAAAACCCGGCAAGGATACCGGGTTTTCAGGTTGATGGACGCTTAGTGCTCGCCGGCCGGACCGCCGATCACGCCACCAGAGTCTCCTTCAGCAGATTTGTCCGTGGTAGGAGCAGAACCCCCAGGTGGCTTACCACCCGAATCGCCCCAGCCTTTAGGTGGCTCAGGGTCACGCCCTGCCATAATGGCATCAATCTGCTCTGTATCAATGGTTTCAAACTTCATCAGGGCGTCAGCCATGGCTGTCAGCTTGTCCATATTGTCTTCAATCAGCTTCTTGGCATGCTCGTAACAATCATCGATGATGGTACGCACTTCCTCGTCGATTCGCTGAGCCGTTTCCGGCGAATACACTTTGGGGGCATTGCCTGCACTGCGACCGAGGAATACTTCCTCGTTGTCATCATCGTACATCAGCGGTCCGAGCTTTTCCGACAAGCCCCACTTGGTAACCATGTTACGGGCCAGTTCAGTCGCACGCTTGATGTCGTTCGACGCCCCCGTTGTCACGCCATTGCTGCCAAGGGTTATCTCTTCTGCGATGCGACCGCCGAACAGACTACAGATCTGACTGATCAGTGACTGACGGCTGTGACTGTAGCGATCCTCTTCTGGCAGGAACATGGTCACACCCAAGGCCCTTCCACGCGGAATGATGCTAACCTTATAGACGGGGTCATGCTCGGGCATAAGACGCCCGACAATCGCGTGTCCCGCCTCGTGGAAGGCCGTGTTCCGCTTTTCTTTCTCGGACATCACCATGGACTTCCTTTCGGTACCCATCATGATTTTGTCTTTGGCGAGTTCAAGCTCCGCCATGCCAACCGTCCGCTTGTTGGATCGTGCCGCGAACAGGGCAGCCTCATTCACCAGGTTGGCAAGATCAGCGCCAGAGAAGCCGGGTGTACCGCGCGCAATCACCTTCGCATCAACGCCATCTTCCATCGGCACCTTGCGCAGGTGCACCTTCAGGATCTGCTCACGACCAATGATATCGGGCAACCCGACGACAACCTGCCGATCGAAGCGGCCTGGACGAAGCAGCGCCGGATCAAGAACATCTGGCCGGTTGGTAGCAGCGATGACGATGATGCCTTCATTGCCTTCAAAACCATCCATTTCAACGAGTAACTGGTTCAGAGTCTGCTCACGCTCGTCGTGACCACCACCCAGTCCCGCACCTCGGTGACGACCAACCGCATCAATTTCATCAATAAAGATGATACACGGCGCCTGCTTTTTGGCCTGCTCGAACATGTCGCGTACCCGGGAAGCACCCACGCCGACAAACATTTCCACAAAGTCGGAGCCTGAAATTGAGAAAAATGGCACCTTGGCTTCGCCCGCAATGGCCTTCGCCAGCAAAGTCTTACCGGTACCCGGGCTACCTACCATCAGGACACCGCGAGGAATACGCCCGCCCAGGCGCTGGAATTTACTGGGGTCGCGGAGGAACTCTACCAGCTCCTTGACCTCTTCTTTGGCCTCATCCACACCAGCGACATCAGCGAAAGTGGTCTTGATCTGGTCCTCACCCATCAAACGGGCCTTGCTCTTGCCAAAGGCCATCGGCCCTTTGCCCCCGGCGCCTCCCTGCATTTGCCGCATGAAAAACATGAACACAGCGATGATGACCAGAATCGGGAAGGAGGCCACGAGCAGCTGGGTCCAGATGCTCTGTTTTTCAGGCTCCCGACCTTCGACAACCACGTTGTTCTCCAGCAGGTCGCCAATCAGGTCGACATCAAGCACGTTCGGGCGCACAGTAGAAAATCTCGATCCGTCCAGGCGCTCGCCATCGATCGTCAAGCCGTCAATCACTACCTTGCGTATCTGCCCCGTCTCGACCATCTGCACGAACTCGGAATAGTTCATCTTCTGGGTAGATGACGGCACGCTGAAATTATTGAATACCGTCAGGAGGACGGCAGCAATGATCAACCATAACAGTAAATTTTTTGCCATATCGCTCAAGGGAGATCCCTCACTCTATTCGTCATTCGTTACTCTGGCTGCTTCCACATTACACCAAGTGCCAATGAGCTACCAGAAAAAGCACGTTGCACTGTGTTAATGGAGCCCATAGCCTCTGGCTATTCACCGCCCTTGAAGCCCTTGGCGACCAGGTAGGTCTCCTTGGACCGGGAGCGCGAAGCATCCGGCTTTCTAACCACTACGTCGTGAAACTCCGACCGGAGCAGTTTCAGCATTTCATCAAAACCCTGCCCGTGAAAAATCTTGGTCACAAACGCACCACCGGGGCGCAAAGTGCGCTGGGCGAGATCCACAGCAAGCTCCACAAGATACATAGACTTGGGAATGTCGATTGCCCGGTTACCAGACATATTGGGGGCCATATCCGAAATTACAATGTCTACTCCCTGCGCGGGCGCTCTGGCCATCAGCGCATCAAAAGTGCTTTCGTCCGTAAAATCGCCCTGTACAAAGTCGACATCAGCCAGCGCATCCATATTAAGAATATCGCAGGCAATCACACGCCCCCCCGGCATTACCCGCTCGCTGGCCACCTGGGACCACCCTCCCGGAGCCGCCCCCAAATCAATGACGGTCTGCCCCTTGCGGAACAGCTTGTCAGTCCGATCCATTTCAATCAGTTTGAAACAGGCACGCGAGCGATAACCGGCATCTCTCGCCTGCTTCACAAATGCATCGGAATGGTGCTCTTTCAACCATCTTTGGCTGGACTTTGAACGACTCATGGGAGTAGCCTACGCGTGTTTTGAAAGCGGAACCTGTTATGCCCCTGAATATAGAACAAAGGCGCCAGTATCGCGCCATTGCCCATCACCTGAAACCCGTTGTCACCGTCTCGGAAAACGGCATATCTGAAGGCGTTGTATCCGAGCTGGAGCGAGCCTTGAATGACCATGAGCTGATCAAGGTCAAACTGGCCATTGCCGACCGCGACGTGCGACGCGAAGCAGCAGAAGAGCTGTGCCAGCTGAGCCGCAGTGAGCAGGTCCAGATCATTGGCAAGATCGTGGTACTTTATCGCAAAGCCACCAAGCCCAATCCCAAGCTCTCGAATATCCTGAGGGCTCAGGCAGGAAAGCTCTAGCCCGGAAAAGTACGCTACTCGTAGCGAACTTCCTCGATTTCGTACTCAACGGTCCCGCTCGGAATGGTTACCACAACCACATCGCCAACTTCCTTGCCAATCAGGCCCCGGGCAATTGGCGAGGACAGGGAGATTTTCTGACGCTTGATGTCCGCTTCGTCATCTCCCACGATAGTATAGGTCAGCGTTTCTTCGGTTTCTGTGTTGTAGATATCTACGGTCGCCCCGAATATCACTTTCCCATTGTTCGGAATGGTTGTGACGTCAATCACCTGAGCCAGAGACAATTTGCCTTCGATCTCTTTGATACGCCCCTCGACGAAGCTCTGCTGCTCCCGGGCTGCATGGTACTCGGCATTCTCTTTGAGGTCTCCATGCTCACGGGCATCCGCGATGGCTTCGATAATCCGGGGACGCTCTGTATTCTTCAGATGAGCCAGCTCCTCCCGAAGTGCGGTCTCACCCGCTTTGGTCATTGGGTATTTGTTCATTCTTGTATTAACTCCGCATGAATATCCTGAAGGCGACGAACCTGATGATCCTGCCCAACACTGATTGCACGGGCAATGGCTTCGCCCCCTGTCAGTGTGGTGGTGTAGGCCACTTTCTTCTGCAGCGCAGACTTGCGTATTTCCGCGGAGTCCGCGATGGCTTTACGTCCTTCAGTGGTGTTAATGATCAGTTGTATTTCACCATTCTTGATGGCATCGACAATATGTGGGCGCCCTTCGCGAACCTTGTTGACTGATTTCACCTCGATACCCGCCTTGCGAATCGCTTCGGCGGTGCCGCCGGTGGCCACCAGGGCAAAGCCCATTTCATTCAGTGAACGAGCCAGGCCAATGGCACGATCTTTATCAACATCGCGAACACTGATGAAGGCAGCCCCACAGGTCGGCAACTTCTCACCTGCCGCCGAGGCCGCTTTGGCAAAGGCCTCCTCAAACGTTTCCCCGACACCCATCACTTCACCGGTGGACTTCATC
>JAUIAZ010000277.1 GCA_030427465.1 Gammaproteobacteria bacterium
TGCGAATGGTGCTGGGCTTCTTGGCGCGACTGCCGCCGGGTCTGGTTTCTGCCATGGGGTCTTCCTCCTGGTTGTTTCCTGATTTTACGATCAGGATGCAGGTTACGACCAATTGCACATATATGCAACTTTTTGCATATATAAATCAGAATCAGACCTCTCGAATACCGTTTACCCAATAAAGAAACCCGGTTCCACGTTCAGCGCACGCCAGGGAATTCCTCATTCTCTGAGGACTAACTTTGAGCATTGGTTCGAAGGTAAAAGTTTTGGTAGCCCCAGCCATGGGGCATGTCCATTGAAAGGCTACGATCAGTGGCACCTAGTAAGGTAACTTCGTCTCTTGCTATCTGGGGAATAAAAAAGTCAGGACTACCCGGGCACCCAGGCCTTCGGGACCAGCATCGGGTGACTGTATCCAGTAGCGCAAGCCGCCGCCCACGCTGAGCAACTGACCATCAACATTTAAAACCTGAGTAGCCAGCACGTTCAGTGGTATGGACGCCTTACTGGTTTTCCAATCGTAAGTGGATTCCAGATTTAGCGTGAATGTGGTCGCCGCAGGCGTTGTGTAGGAAGCAAAAGGCTGCAAAAAGGTTGAGTTGACATCAGACCGGTTGTCATCACCCGCTACTGACCATATGTGGTTGGCCAGTGCGCCATATGTGATCGGGCCGCTCTGCTTTAACATGACACCGGTTGGTCCCAAACCCCATTTTTCTGTACCCAGCAGATCGTCCGATGCGGTAGGTAGCAAAGCTGCCGGACCGACACCCCAGATCCAGCCTGTGGCCGTCGGTGCTTTGGGAGAAAAAAAGAAACTCTGGACGATATCGCCTGTGCCGCTCTGGCTGCCTTGCCCAGGAAATACATCGTCTTGAGAGATAAGGGGCAGGATTGTTCTGGATATCAGGTTCCAGTCGTCATTCAAGTCAATTGGAACAACCGGCTGGATATTAACCAGATACCGCTCGCCCTCATCCTGCGGACCAATGTCCTGGTCGTAGTTAACCTGGATTGGCACGCTGATCAATGCAGCTACCGGGTTGGCGAGTTGCTTCGCCAAGGCCTCGTTGTCACCGGCCTCTGCTCTCGTCACGAGCCCCAGCAGACCAACCAATACAGAAATCCTGCAGCCACTTGTCTTAAGCAGCTGTGACATTCTCAATTCCTGACCATAGACAGTGAGTCATGGATCGGAGCAGATTGCACCAGCCCGGTTTTCCTGTTCAACGGATAGGCTTTCTGCAATGCCTGTCGGATTTTTCCGGTCTCACCGCCATCGAACATGACCAATTGCTGGTTCAGAGCGGTATTCCCATCCAGCTTGCCATTGACCAGTGCGGAAAGGGCCTCTTCCGATACCAGAAGCACCGCACCCGGATTATCCGGCCGCTCCACGTGGATCGAAACAACTGTCTCTCCCCCCTGCCTGGTGACGGAGGTCCACAGGCCCGAGTTCATGACCAGAATGTGGAACTCGGCATTTTCGGAGTGTTGACCCATTTGTGAGGCCAGCCGCTCCACCCAGCCCGCACTGCGCTTCAAAGCGAAGCTGCCGGGCATGGGGAAAAGTGCCCCGAGCACCTGGTCATCCAGCGCCTGACGGGTATTGACCGCCAATTGCACAGACCCGGGATAACTGAAGGTAAAGGGGTTATTCACAGAACCATGATAACCGCAAGCCGAGGCCGGCTGCGCCAGTAGCGCAGCCAGGCAGAAGATTCCGGCAGAGATACCGTTGAGCGTACTGTATAACTTCATATCAGGGCGTCACAATATTGAACCAGAAATCGAAGCTGTCCAGTGACCCCATGAAGTCCTCAAAGACCTTGATATCACCTTTAACCTGAATATCGCCATCGGTAATGGCTTTCTCCAGTGTAGTTTCACCCAACTGCACCCCATTGAGCACGTCCTTCGTCAGCGTCAGAGCCACATCCGGATTTTCAAACTGTCGGGTCGTGTGATTCAGAACGGAGTTCTCCACGGCCAGCGTGTAGCCTGTATCCAAATCGGTAAAATTGACGTTGATACTGTACGCCTTGTCGGCTGTGCGGTCCGGATTCAGACGTACGGCCAGGTAGTCAAACAGCATGTCAGGTGCCATTGCCCGAATCACGTCCGGTGTCGCGGTCTTGGTGCCTCCGGCTGTCGGCACGCCGTTGCGCAGTTCGTAGGCAGCCTGAAGATAAACAGAACGCCAGGGGCCAGATTCAGCCTGATAACCCAACTGCTCCAGGGCCTCTGCCTGCAGCAGCTTAGCCTCCTGGTTTTCCGGATTACTGAAAACAACATGCTTCATGACTTCGGCTACCCAGCGGTATTCACCCGCATCAAATGATTTCCTTGCCTTTTTGATGACCTCGGCTTCTCCTCCCATGAATTCAACATATTTGGGGCCGACCATGGCTGGCGGCAAATTGTTCAGGTCGGCGGGGTGCCCGTTGTACCAGCCCATGTAACGCTGATAGACAGCCCGGCTATTGTGCCTGACCGTTCCGTAGTAACCCCGATTTGGCCAGAATTTGCCCAGCGAATCCGGAAGCTCGATCATCTCGGAGATTTCTTCCCCGGTATAACCCTGATTCATGAGACGTACAGACTGGTCGTGAACATACTTGTACAGATCCCGCTGCTTCTTGAAGTAATCCACAATGGTTTCGGTACCCCAGAGTGGCCAGTGGTGACTCTGGAACTTGACTTCGACCTGGTCACCCCAGGTTTCAATGGTCTCACTGAGGTAATAAGACCATTTCAGCGGGTCACGAACTTGCGCTCCGCGCAACGTAAGCACGTTGTGGAATGTGTTGGTGGCGTTTTCCGCCATCCAGAGTGCCTTCAGGTCTGGAAACCAAGTGTTCATTTCAGCCGGCGCTTCAGTACCAGGCGTCATCTGGAAGACCATCTTCACCCCGTCAATGGTGACCTCTTCTCCGGTTTCCTTGATTTCCCGGGTTGGCATAATCAAGCCTGCGAGCCCGGTAGAGGTGGTCATGCCCAGGCCACCGTTAACACCACCCTGAGCGTTTCGGGACAACAAGGCCCCGTACATGTATACCGCCCGACGGCCCATCGCGTTGCCAGCAATAACATTTTCTGAAACTGCGTGCTCCGTGAAATGCTCTGGCGCCAGAATCTGGACCTTGCCTTCCTTGACATCCTTTTCATCCACAATGCCGCGCACACCGCCATAGTGATCAATATGGCTGTGGCTATAGATAACGCCCTTTACGGGCTTTTCACCCAAATGCTCGCTAATCAAATCGTATGCCGCTTTTGCCGTTTCTGGTGAAATTAAAGGATCAAAAACAATCCAGCCTGTCTCACCTTCAATGAAGGTAATATTGCTCAGGTCATAACCCCTAACCTGGTAGACCTTATCCACGACCTTGAACAAACCGTACTGAATGCCGAGTTGGGCGTTGCGCCACAAGCTGGGATTGACCGTAGCGGGTGCTGGCGCATCAAGTTTGATGTACTGCTTGTAGGCTTCCAGGTCCCACACGACATTGCCCTGGGCATCCTTGATTGTGAGGGTCTCCGGCTTGCCGATAAAGCCTTTGCGGGCCAGGTCAAAGTCTGTGGTATCCGAAAACGGCAGTGATTCCAGCACCTGCTGATTGGCCTGCTTGGTGAAAGAAGTTGCCGGGCTTGGGCTGACTTCAGCGAAAGCTGAGGGCAAGCCCAGCAGCAGTGATGCGGTGAAACAGGTGGCAAGTCTCATTGTGATGTCCCTTCTTGTTTGTTTTTTTTAGATACTGGCAAGCTCGCCTGAAAGAGTCCAATTCATTATTCTGTGCATTTCAATAATATTTATGCATCATGTTAACACTCAAACAATTACGGTATGCCGTGGCACTGGCGAAGCACGGCAGCTTTCACCGAGCCGCCAGCGCTGAAAATATTTCGCAACCGGCTCTGTCCCGTAGTATCAGTGCTCTGGAGGCAGAGCTTGCTGTTTGCCTGTTTAACCGCCAGGCCACACCTGTTGTGCCCACAGCCTTTGGAGAAGCTCTGTTATCAAGGGCCCGCTTGATGCTGGAAGAAACGCAGCAAATTCAGCGGGAAGTTCAGTATCTTCAGGATTTGCAGGTTGGTAGCCTGAGTATTGCCATGGGCGTTTATGCCGCTGAGATGTCAGCGGCCAGGGCAGTGGGTCAGCTGGTTGCTGATTACCCTAATATCGATTGCCGACTGCGCTTGACCTCCTGGTCAGACCTGCTTCCTCTGCTGAATGCGGGCCGTGTGGATCTGGCAATCGGGGAAATCAGTACACTGAAGAACTCGGAACGCTTCGTGATCAAGCCCATCGGCAATCACGACCTGGTATTTTTCTGTCGTCCAGAACACCCTCTGGCTGGCCTGTCGCAAGTCACCGATGTGGAAATGGCAGATTATCCTTCGGCCATGGTCCGCATTCCTCCGCGGGCCGCCAGACTCTTCCCCGGCAGAAACCGGCTGGACGAGGAGACAGGTAATTTACGGCCCTCCATCGAAGTGGACGACCTGGCCACCGCCCGAACCATAGTCAGTCACAGTGACGCCTTTGGCATGGCAACCCCCTTGCAGATTTCACCCTGGCTGGAGAACGGCACATTCCGGGTACTGCGCTATTTCAAGCCATGGATGAAACTGAGCTATGGCTTCATCTTCCGGCAGGACCGGATGCTCTCTCCGACAGCAAACAAATTCGTGAGTCTGATGCTAGCCATCGAATCAGAGGTTCAGACCCGGAACCGTGAAATGGTGGAGGATATCAAAACCGGGTTGACCGAACGCTGCAGACCCGCTTGAATGCGCTGACACGCTGTTGAGAAAAGCCCATGTCCCTGCCTCATGCCATCCTCGCCCTGCTCGACTTTGAAAAAAGCAGTGGTTACGACCTCGC
>JAUIAZ010000016.1 GCA_030427465.1 Gammaproteobacteria bacterium
AAACAGGGGCTGGAGAAAATCCGCCAGGGGCTGGCTGAATCCGCTGACCTGGAAAACCTCAGGCAACTCAGCCAGACCATCATCGCCACGAGTCGTTGCGGCCTCGGGCATACGTCTCCCAAGCCTTACCTGACATCATTGCAGCAGTTTCCTCTGGTGTATGGTGCCCTGCTACAGCACAGCAAAAGCGGGCAACAGGCGGGTTTTGATATTCAACAGGCCGTCAGTGAAGCCAGACACATCGCCCGGCGCCGTTCGCAAATCTATGATCCCGATTACAGTCAGTCGGAGGGCAGCTAGGCATGTCCCGCAGAATTCATTTCACAGTCGATGGACAATCTGTCGAAGCTGATGACGGGCAGTCAATCATGGAAGCCTGTGATGCCGCCGGGATTTACATTCCCCGTCTCTGCGATGCCGAAGCCCTGGTTCCTCAGGGTTCCTGCCGGGTCTGCGTGGTCAAACTCAATGGTCATACGGTCGCTGCCTGCACCCAGCCCGCAGAAGACCGGGCGCACATCGAAAGCGATACGCATGAAATTCGAAGTTACCGCAGGGATCTGGTACGAATGCTGTTTCATGAAGGCAATCACTTATGCCCGGTCTGCGAGGCCAGCGGCCAGTGTGAGCTTCAGGCGATGGCTTATCGGCTGGGCATCTCCCAGGATGCGCCCTACCCCTACCTGCAGCCTGTGCGCCCCCTGGATGCCAGTCACCCGGATATTGCCCTGGATACCAATCGCTGCATCCTCTGTGGCCGTTGCATCCGCGCCTCGCGCGATGTGGATGGCAAACACCTTTTCGAATATGTGGGTCGGGGCATCCACAAACGCATCGGTATCAGTGCAGCCACATTGGCAGAAACAGATGCCACCATCGATGACTATGCCTTCAGTGCTGGGGTCTGCCCGGTGGGCTGTATTATCCGCAAGCATGAAGGCTATGAGGTGCCCATTGATGAACGGCGCTTCAACAAGCAGGTGATAGGCAGCCGTATCGAGGCAAAGCTTCTCGATGATAATGAGGAAGAAGCATGAGCGCCCGACGCAAACGCATTGCCACCACCTCACTGGCGGGCTGCTTCGGCTGCCATATGTCTCTATTGGATTTGGATGAACACCTCTTCGATCTGCTGGCCAAAGTGGATTTCGACCGTTCTCCCCTGAATGACAAGAAGACTTTTACCCGCCGTTGCGACATCGGCCTGATCGAAGGCGGTTGCTGCAACGAGGAAAATGTGCGGGTGCTGCGGGAATTCCGCGAACACTGCGATGTCCTGGTAGCGGTTGGTCAGTGTGCCATCACCGGCGGGGTACCGGTGATGCGAAATTCGATCATGCATGCGGAAGACCCCTTGAGGGAATGTCTGGAGGTGGCTTACAACGCGAGTAAAACCGTGCAGAATCCGCAGAACCTGATTCCCAACGACCCCGTCCTGCCCCTGCTGCTGGACAAGGTTTACACCTGTGCCCAGGTGGTCAAGGTGGATTATCAGATTCCCGGTTGTCCACCTTCTGCGGAAGTCTTCCGCATCGCGCTGGATGCTCTGATCCACGGCGCGCCCCCGCAACTTGACCATGCTCTGATCCGATATGACTGAAAGAACGATCCAACCCGGCAAGACACCGGGCAACCGGGTACTCGAAATTGACCCCCTGACACGGGTCGAGGGGCATGGCAAAGTCACCATTCACCTGGATGCGGATAACCAGGTCAGTGAAGCACGCCTGCACATCGTGGAATTCCGGGGCTTTGAGCGTTTTATTCAGGGCCGGCTGTTATGGGAAGTCCCCGTCATCGTGCAGCGACTGTGCGGCATCTGCCCAGTCAGCCACCATTTGTGTGCTGCCAAAGCGATGGACCAGATAGTCGGCGTTGATCAATTGCCGCCGACTGCTGAGAAAATGCGTCGTTTGATGCATTACGGTCAGATCCTGCAGAGCAATGTCCTGCATTTCTTCCATCTGGCATCACCGGATCTGCTCTTTGGTTTTGACGCCCCGGCCAGGCAGCGCAACATTTTTGAAGTCATCAAAAAGAACCCTGAGCTGGCCCGACAGGGTGTTCTGATGCGTCAGTTCGGTCAGGAAATCATCGAGGCGACGGCCGGCAAGAAAATTCACGGCACAGGTGCCATTCCCGGTGGCATCAACAAAGCGCTCAGCCAGGAAACGCGCGATGCCCTGCTACCCAGAATCGATACTATTCAGGCCTGGGCCGAAGGGGCGGTTGATCTGATCCGGGATTATTGCCAGGCGCATCCTGAGCAGATCGCGCATTTCGCCAACTTCCCTTCCAATGCCATGAGTCTGTTGCGCGAGGATGGTGCGATGGAGCTCTATGACGGCAAGCTATATGCCGTGGACACTGAGGGGCAGCCCATCTTCAGCGCAGTGGCGCCGGCAGATTTCAACCAGTACCTGATGGAAGAAGTTCGCAGTTGGTCGTACATGAAATTCCCCTTCATTCGTAGCCTGGGCAGCGAACAGGGCTGGTACCGGGTTGGCCCGCTGGCCCGCATGAATACCGCGCGTTTCATTTCGACGCCTGCCGCGCAGAAGCGCCTGCTCGAATACCGCCACTTGAACGGCGGTGCGAATGGTGAAACGAATGGAAAAGGCATGCAGCACGCGAGTCTCCTGTACCACTGGGCGCGGATGATTGAGGTGTTGCACTGTGTGGAACAGATTCACCGCTTGCTGGAAGACCCGGACATTCTGAGCGGCGAACTGCGGGCGAAAGGCGAGCGGCGGGAAGAAGGCATCGCCATTATTGAAGCTCCCCGAGGTAGCCTTTTCCATCATTACCGGGTCGACAAGAACGATCAGATTACTTACTGCAACCTGATTGTTTCTACGACTCATAATAACTCGGCCATGAATCGCGCCGTTACCGAAGTGGCTCAGCGTCATTTGTCTGGGCAGAAAAACATCACAGAGGGACTACTCAATCACATCGAAGTGGCGGTGCGGGCCTATGACCCCTGTCTGTCCTGTGCCACCCATGCACTGGGTCAGATGCCTTTGCAGGTCGCTATGGTAGATGCTACTGGGAAAACCATTCAGCAGTTTACCCGGGATTCAGGCCATGCCTGAGCGCAGCCCTTCTATCCGGGTATTTGGGATCGGCAATCCGGCCCGGGGTGACGATGGGCTGGGCCCTCGCTTTGTGGCGTCTCTCGAGGCCAATAAGCCGGAGCGGATTGTTGCCGAAGCCAATTATCAGCTTCAGGTCGAAGACTGCCTGAGCCTTGAGAACTGCGACGCGGTGGTGTTTGTCGATGCGTCCATGTCTGCAACGGCACCCTTTGAGTTTGGCCCTTTGAGCCCGGATTCCTCGAGTGGCCTGGGTTCCCACAGTCTGCCACCGGGCGCTTTGCTGGCCCTGGCCGCGAGTCTGAACCTGAGTTTGCCACCCGCTTATGTGATGGCCATTCGGGGTGAGGCCTTTGAGCCTTTCTGTGAGGAGTTGAGTGCCCCTGCCGAAGGCCATCTCGAGGCGGCACTACAGTTTTTCAGTCAATGGCAGAAGCAATGGCAATCCGGGCATGCATGAGCTCTCCCTGATGGAGTCTCTGCGGGATATTTTGGAGGCAGAGGCTGTCAGCCAGCAGTTTGAGGCGGTTCAGGTGGTAGAGCTGACACTGGGCCCTTTTTCCCATGTGGAAGCCGAGGCATTGCGCTTCTGCTTTGACAGTGTCATGCGGGGCAGTGTGGCCGAGAACGCCGAACTGCGTATCCAGTGGCAGGTAGCCGCTGCAGAATGCCCGGCCTGCGGTCACCGCTGCTCTCCGCAGACCCGTTATGACCCTTGCCCGGCCTGTGGTGCATTCGGCCTGAGGATTGAGAGCGGTGATGAGCTGATGATCAGTCATCTGGAAGTCACTCCCTGAGTAGAGAGCAGCTGGCCGACAAGCGCTAGTAAATAACGGAGAAAGAAGATGTGCGGAACCTGTGGTTGCGACCAGACAGCCCGGACGGCCCAAACGGTTAACGATATCAGCCGCCTAAGTCCACCCCGGACGGAGCAACGCCGACTTCAGGTGGAAATCAATCTGATGGCGCAGAACGACCATTGGGCGGCACTGAACCGGAAACGGCTCGACAAAGCGCAATGTCTGGCGCTGAATCTGATGTCCAGTCCGGGCTCGGGCAAAACCACCCTGCTGGAAAAAACGCTTCAGGCTCTGCCAGGGAGTTTCCCTGTCGCCGTTATCGAAGGGGATCAGCAGACCGAGCAAGATGCCGAGCGCATCCGCGCCGCAGGTGCTCCTGCAGTCCAGATCAATACCGGGAAAGGGTGTCACCTTGAAGCCCAGCGGGTTTCGCAGGCCCTGGACCAGCTGTTACCCGCTGCCCCTCACTTACTGTTCATTGAAAACGTCGGCAACCTGGTGTGTCCGGCCGGTTTTGACCTGGGAGAACAGCGGCGCGTGCTTCTGCTATCCGTGACTGAGGGCGATGACAAGCCGCTGAAATACCCGGATATCTTTGCCCGGGCGGACCTCGTGCTATTCACAAAAACGGACCTGTTACCCTATGTGGATTTTAACCGGGATCGTTGCCTGGAGTTTGCCCGGCGAATCCGCCCAGGGCTCCCCGCTCTTTCAGTGTCTGCCACCCGCGGCGATGGCCTGACTGAGTGGCTCGAATGGCTGGGGCAGCCTGGCTGATGCCGGCCTGGCAATTGGACATTGAAGGCCCAGTCCAGGGGATTGGCTTCAGACCTTTTATTTATCGTCTGGCCACCAGCCTGAGTTTGAAGGGGTGGGTCACCAATACCGGACAAGGTGTCAGGGTGCTGATCGAAGGCCCCGAGCAAACGCTGTCTGACTTTCGTCAGCAAGTGCAAAACGCCCGTACACCACCCGAAGTGACCCGGAGCGATGAAACCACATCCATTTTGCCGCCAGGTAACTTGCCCTGCCGCGCGCTGGCACAAAGCCGCCTGGTCTGGCAGGAAGTCCCTGAGCAGGGATCGACTTCTTTTCGCATCAAACCAAAAGCCCCAGACGAAGTGGCGCTTCAGGGCAGTGTTCCACCCGACACCACCATTTGCAGGGCTTGTCTTGAGGAACTGTTCGACCCCACTAACCGGCGTTATCGCTATCCCTTCATTCATTGTGTGGATTGCGGCCCCCGCTTCAGCTTGATCCGACAGCAGCCCTTCGAACGCAGCAACACCACACTGGCACCCTTCACGCTTTGCGATGCCTGTGAGTCCGAATACCTGAACCCGGAAGACCGTCGTTTCCATGCCCAGACCCAGATCTGTGCAGACTGTGGCCCCGAACTTCGCTGGTATCCCGGCGCGCACGAAAGCCGGGAGCCCATCAACGGCGAAGCGGCCCTGAGGGAGGCCATTAGCGCCCTGCGGAAAGGCGGCATCATCGCGATCAAAGGGGTTGGCGGTTTTCACCTGATTACCAATGCCCTGCAAAAACCCGCCGTAGAGGCACTGAGGTCACTGAAACAGCGGCCCCACAAGCCGCTGGCGCTGATGGTGCCCAACCTAGCCAGTGCGCGACTCTGGCAGGCCGGAACTCCCGCGTCTGAATCGCTCTTGATGGGCCGTGATCGCCCCATCGTGCTTGCACCGGCCCACCCGAATCCACCGATGGATCTTTCCCGGCTCAACCCTGGCCTGCGTGATATCGGACTGATGCTGCCCTATACAGCATTGCATTGGTTATTATTCGAAGGGCTATTATTTGAGCTGCAGTTAACCGAAAGGGCGTTGCCCGACTTTTCGCCCCGTGCAGTGCCCATTCGTGACTGGCTGGAAGCACCTCATCAAGTGGCGCTCGTCTGTACCAGTGCCAATGCGCCCGGGGAGCCTATCAGTACCACCCTGGAACAGTGTCAGAAGTACTGGGGGAAACAGTTGACGGGTTACCTGGACTATAACCGGGAAATCGCCATGCCGATTGAGGATGCCGTTATTCAGTCTGGTAGCCCCCCTCAGGTATTCCGGCATGGCCGGGGGACTTCTCCTCTGGAAATCCGGCTGCCGCTAAGCAGTCCTTCTGCCATTCTGGCCCTGGGGGCTTATCAGAAAAGCACCGCTTGCCTTATTCAGGGAGACCGCGCCCTGATTTCTCCTCCCATCGGGGACCTCGGGTCCCTAGCCAGCCTGAATGCGCTCGAACAACAGGCTCTCCATCTGGAAACCCTCACTGGAGTCAAGGCCAGCCAATTCGTCAGTGATGCACACCCGGATTTCCCGAGTACCGGGCTGGCCAGACGCCTGGCCGGGGAACGACGAGGAAGCCTGCACTGTGTCTGGCACCACGAGGCCCATCTGGCTGCCGTCCTTGCAGAGTTTCCGGCATTCAATACACAGCCAGTACTGGGCCTGGCGCTGGATGGTTTTGGTCTGGGACCGGATCAGCAATGGTGCGGCGGGGAACTGTTTTACGGCCAGGTCGGGGATTGGGAAAGGCTGGCCTTTCTGGAGCCTCTGCCACTACCCGGAGGAGAACGCTGCACCCAGGAAATCTGGCGTCTGGGCCTGCCCGACATCGAGCGTATTCCGGGGAATCAGGCCCTCTGGGGGCGGGTTCTGAAAGACAGCGGTCATTCTACCGAACGCCTTCAGACCTTGATCAAATGGCCCAGACACCCCGCGACCAGCAGCCTGGGACGCTGGTTTGATCGCATGGCCTACCTGCTGGGCGCGGCTGGCACCGTGTCCTATGAAGGGCAGGCAGCCGCTGAACTGGAAGCCAAAGCCTGGCGGGCGCTCAACCTTCACGCAGGCAAACAACAGCCTCCACCTGACGCCTCGTCGGCAGAAGCAGCGGTAATAGCAGCGACAGTAGCACCGGAAGGGAGTCCGGTAGTGGCCGCGAACGGTGAACTCAGCCTGAGCCACTGGGTGAATACCCTGAGTGAAATCGGGGATCCCGACCTGGCAGCACGGGCCTTTCATACGGGGTTGGCTCAGGGACTCTTGAGCTGGGTGGAATGGGCGCTGGCTACCCACCCGGTCAAAACTATTGTTCTGGCGGGCGGTTGTTTCCAGAATCGTCTGCTTCGTGAGACACTGCTTACTCTTCTGGAACAGCGAGGGCTGAGCGTGTTACTCCCTGATAAAGTGCCGGCGAATGACCATGCCATCAGCCTTGGGCAGGCCTGGACCGTGGCGACCCTGCAGCTTAAAGGAGCCCGTTAATCATGTGCCTGGCCGTTCCCATGCAAGTGGTTAGCCTGGAACCCGGGCAGGAGGCCATCGTTGAGTTGGACGGCGTCAGACAGCGGGTTTCTCTGGCACTGGTGGAGGGCATCACACCCGGAGATCATGTCATTGTGCACGTGGGTTTCGCCCTGGCCCGGCTGGATGAAACGGAAGCCCGCTCAACCCTGAACTTACTGAAATCCGCTACGCCGTCTGTGGGCAATGCGGGCTCGACGGGGCCTGCGGGTAATGCTGGTGCTGCTGAGGATAGCGATTCATGAGCCAGCCGAACTCCGCCCCCCCGTTGATGGATGCACTCAAACTGTTCCGTGATCCGCAGCGCGCCCAGCAGGTCATCAGGGCCATTCATCAGCAAGTACGTCCGGGGCACACTTATCGCCTGATGGAGTTCTGTGGGGGGCATACGCATAGTCTCTACCGCTATGCCCTACCCCAGTTATTGCCTCCTGAAATTCGTCTCCTGCACGGGCCGGGTTGCCCGGTCTGCATACTGCCTGCCCAGCGGATCGACGAAGCGATTGCCTTGGCTCGCCGCCCGGAAGTGATTCTTTGCAGCTATGGTGACATGCTGCGCGTTCCCGGTAGCCACCAACACTCTCTGCTGCAGGCACGACGCGACGGCGCCGATGTACGAATGGTCTACTCCCCGCTGGATGCCCTCGCTCTGGCGAAACAACATCCGCAACGGCAGGTCGTGTTTTTCGCGGTCGGCTTTGAAACCACCACACCTCCGACCGTCTGCCTGCTGCAGCAAGCGGTCAGTGAAGACATTCCGAACCTCAGCATCCATTGCAACCATGTACTCACGCCCCCGGCGGCCATCGCTCTTCTGGATGCGGAAGACATCGCCGTAGACCAGCGCCTGCAGGGCATGATTGGTCCTGGCCATGTGTCGCTGGTGACCGGCCTGGCTCCGTTCCGCAAACTCAGTGATGACTACGGTCTTCCCATCGCAATTTCAGGGTTTGAGCCACTGGATCTTCTGCTGGCCATCCAGAATCTGGTTACCCAGATCAACGAGGAAAAGGCCCGATGTGACAACACCTACAGCCGCGCAGTGACCGAAAGCGGGAATACGGCCGCACAGCAGCTCATGCAACAGTTTCTGGAACTGCGGCCGCGCTTTCAGTGGCGCGGCCTCGGTGAACTTGCGCACAGCGGATGGCGGATTCGCCCGCAATACGCGGCCTGGGATGCGGAATCCCGTTTCGACCTGAGCCAGGTGCCACTGAGTCGCGAACATCCCGGCTGTGAGTGTCCCGCCGTGCTGCGAGGACAGCTTGAGCCCCAACACTGCCCCCTGTTTGCGCGCGCCTGCACGCCGGAGAACCCCCTCGGTGCCTGCATGGTATCCAGCGAGGGAGCCTGCTCAGCACACTACCAATACCGCCGGAACTGCGCATGACGCTGGATATTGATAAGGGTCAGATCGAACTGGCTCATGGCAGCGGTGGGCAGGCCAGTGACCGCTTGTTGCGGGAATTGATCCTGCCAGCCATGGGATTGGAGGCAGACCGCCTGCTGCTTGACGGAAGCTCAGTGCTTTCACTTGCCTCCACCGGGCCGGGCCAGCTGGTTTTTACCACGGATAGTCACGTGGTCAGCCCGCGTTTTTACCCGGGCGGCAATATCGGCTCCCTGGCGGTTTACGGAACGGTGAACGACCTCAGCATGATGGGCGCCAAGCCACTGGCGCTCAGCGTCGCTCTGATTATTGAAGAGGGATTCGCATTTAAGGAACTGTGGCAGATTCTGGAGCACCTGGGGCAGGCTGCCAGACACTGCCAGCTGAACCTGGCTTGCGGCGATACCAAGGTGGTGGGGCGCGGTCAGGCTGATGGTCTGTTTATCAATACCAGCGGGATTGGTATTCAGGCACCGGGCCTGACACTCTCGCCCCGGGCCTTACGGCCTGGACAGCACATCATTGTGAACGGAACGCTAGGCGATCATGGGATGGCCGTCATGCTGCAGCGCGAAGGCATCGCTTGGGAGAACCCGATTCAGTCAGACGCAGCGCCGCTGTGGACGCCCGTGCAGGAAATATTGAGTGCCGTGGAACGATCAGGCTTTGCCACTCAGACGATTAGCTGTCTGCGCGATCTGACCCGGGGTGGTCTGGCGGCCATACTCAACGAACTGGCGCAGTCCTCCGGACAGAAGCTGAGTATCCGGGAATCCGACATTCCGATTTCTGCAGCGGTTCAGGCCGCGACCGAACTGCTCGGGCTGGATCCGCTCTGTCTGGCCAACGAAGGCAAGTTCGTGCTGTTCTGCGAACCTTCGGTGAGTGATATCGTTCTGCAAACGCTCAAGGCACATCCCTCAGGGGAACAGGCTCGCGGTATTGGTGAAGTTTCAGAGGTTTGCGGCGGGCGCGTTGAAATACAGACGGCTTTTGGGGCGACACGCCTGCTGGACTGGCGTTACAGTGACCCGCTCCCGCGTATTTGCTAGGTGGGCAGCCATCCTCAGTAACTACTGCCTAGCACCTCAGCGGTGATCAGATCAGTGCGATTCTTGGTTCGCAACTAAACAGCAGCCAAAGTCCGCGATTAACGACAGATTGGGGGCTCCGCCCTACACCGCCACCCCCTTCGTTTTCCAAAAGCGAACGTTCAGAGATATTTTTGTCGGGAATGGCCGAAAATCATGACTGCAGCTACCGAGAAGCTGTCGTCTGGTCAGTCGTCAGCTATGACTGCTTTAGTTGGTTAGGAGCCTACCTGCAAACCTCCTGATGAGTACCCAGCGACCTGCCAAGAATTGAGGTCTGCTATCCCGTCGAGAGCAGTCGTCCTTTTCGCTCAAGAATCGTCCAAAATGTAGGTAGGAAAGATTTAGATTTTTGGAAGTCAGCCCCTCCCACCAATGCCGTAGTCTGCCCACAATCTAGCGTGGCTGACTTACGAAAATCTTCATGTTCGAAACCGCGGGTGAGCAACAGGGTGTTGCTGAGGCACTGAGCTATGGGGATTTATGTATGCCGGTGAGCCGCTGGCATTGAGAATCGCGGGGCAACTGAAACCGGAAAACAATCTGAACGACCCGAATACGGCATCTATCCCTGTGCCAGGCCCCTTTTGGAGACGATGGTTTGCGACATTTGACGACTCTATTGCGTGCCACACAGAGTACCGCGTGCCCCTCGCTTGAAAGGTTGTCCGGATGGTCAGATTCCTCATACTGCCAACACCTCTGGAGGCCCGCGCGAGTAGCCAAAGACAAAGCTGCCCAGAACCCGCATGGGTCTTTTGCAGTCCGGGCAGTAAAACGGGGCACCGGGAATGCTGGGGTTACCGGATTCCGGCGCTTGCTCGACAAGCAGTTGGTCACGCTCGGGCAGAATGTCCTGTGCCAGGACGGTTCTGGCTGTGCTCAGGCAGTTTCTGCGTATGGAGTTGGACAGGATGCCGTACTGCCGGATTCGGTGAAAGCCTCTGGGCAAGGTGTGGAGCAGGAAGCGGCGCATGAACTCATCGGCATCCAGGTCCATGACTTTCTGCTGATGCCCCTCACGCTCGCGGTAGTCCTTCCATTTGAAGCTCACCCGGTGGTCTTCGATCGAGAGCAGTCGCCGGTTTCTGATGGCGACCCGGTGGGTGTAGCGGGACAGGTACTCCAGTACCGCACTGGGGCGAGAGAACGGTGCCTTGGCGTAGACCGCCCAATCCTTTTTGCGCAGTGGCGCCAGGGTATTAGCCAGTACCTGCGGATCATTCAGGGAACTCAGGTGGCCGTAAAAATGCAGTTGTCCACTCTGGTGCAAGGCGGCCAGTCTCTCCAGGAACAGGCGCCGAAACAGCCGTGACAGCACGCGCACGGAAAGAAAGAAGCCGCTGCGACAGGATACCCAGGACTGACCATCCAGTGACAGACCCGCTCCGGGAAGCACACAGTGAACATGGGGGTGATGGGTCAACGCCGACCCCCAGTTGGTTGCGCCTTGGCTGTAAAGCTTGCATTGGACCTTGGTGCCGACCCCAATTTGCCGGATGAAAAGGGCGGGTGGTCCGGCATTGAACAGATAGGGATGGGCAATGAGTGGGCACAGCACAATGCCGGGACGTACCCTGCGGCATGATTCTCGCCTGTTCCAGGGACTGCTGGGGTTGGAAGTTGGGGCATTCAGGCGCGATTGCGCAGGTCGCCATGCTCACTTCCGATAAGAGCAGAAGGTCCTGTTTTGCTCAAGCCCTGAGTGGCAGTTGTTATCTGTTTACTGTCAACTGGCACCTCCGGTGGACCGGCGTCGTTTCAGGACACGGGGAATCACCACCTGGCGGGGCTCGGCAGGCTTCTGCATCGCTTGCCAGGCAAGGTCCCAGGCGGATTCCGCTATCCGTTCATACTGCTGCGGCAAGGAGTTGACCTGTAGGGGAATAAAATCCAGGAGGCGGCTGTTTCCAAAGGTAGCCAGCTGCAGAGTGCTGTCTCCGCTCAGGGGTGAATGCTTTGCAGATTGTTCGTGTTCCTGTTGAAAATACTCGAATACACCTTCCAAGAGACGGAAAGAGGTGGTGATGATCGCATCGGGCAGCCGACCGATGACCTTGATGGCCTGCTGTAGGGCAAGTCGGGCCGGGGCGGCATCGAACTGGGAGGCGTACGCGCAATGGACCTCGACGCCGGGGTATGCGGCCAAGGCTTGGCGAAATCCGGCTTCCCTCTGTTGGCCGATCTCCAGTTCAGGGGCGGCACCCAGCAACAGAACGGTCTCTGTGCCTTTGAGTGCCAGGGAGCGGGTCAGTTCCAGGGCACCCTGGCGGTCATCGCTGACAATATTGCTGAAGGATGGGGGCAGGGGACGGTCGAGTCCAATCACCGGCGTGCCCTGGCGAGTGATCCCGGCATACTCTTGAGCCTCTCCGGTCAGGCATGAGGAAACCAGCAGCGCATCGACCCCCCTGGCCACCAGCAGTTTGGCTGCGTTGATCTCGGTCTCCACACTGTCGTCGGAACTGGCAATGATGAGCTGATATCCGGCGTCGCGTGCCAGCGCCTCCAGGCGTTTGGCAATACGCAGAAAGCTGCGATTTTCGAAATCCGGGATAATAAAGCCGATGGAATGGCTGCGGCCCCGGCGCAACGCGGCCGCTGAATGATTGGGCCGGTAGCCGTGTTCTTCGGCGATCTTTCTAACACGTGCCTGAGTTTCCGGTTTGATGCGGTATTTCTCCGCGCGCCCGTTCAGTACGCTGCTGACGGTGGCCTTCGAAACGCCGGCCAGCTTGGCAATGTCTTCCAGCTTCAAGAACTTCTCCATTGCGGTCTGGTGTGTTTATCCACTCGCCCAAGGCGGGCAGAGCCTGATCTGAATCAGCCTAAACGATTCAGCAATTACCGATTCTAGGGGTTACCGACCTTGAGCGCCAAGTCTTTCTGTCCGACTTCATACTTATTTCAGCCCGAACAGCCGGCCTTTAGACCCATTCATGATAAAATAAGAAAAGCGCTTGCAATAGTTGCTGAAACGGTTCAGTATCCGCTGCATAAACGATTCAGCCTTCTTCGGTGCTGGAGCTACTGCCACCGAAACCGACTTAAGACCACGTGATAACAGGAGTCAAAACAATGCTAACGCTCACTCCGAATGACATCAGTCTTGGCGCCAGGGCCAACAACAAGTCGGAAGCCATTGCTCAGATCGCGAATCAGATGGTCGCAGCCGGGCTGGTTGAAAACGATTACCTGAAGGGCATGATGGATCGTGAACAGCAGACCTCAACCTATCTGGGTAACGGGATTGCCATTCCCCACGGCACCACGGAGACGCGCAATCTGGTCCGGGAAACCGGGCTCAAGGTCTTCCGCTTTCCGGAAGGGATCGAGTGGGGAGAGAATCAAACCGTTTATACCGCGATTGGCATTGCTGCTAAATCGGATGAACATCTCGCGATCTTGCGGCAGTTGACCCGTGTCATTTCTGATGATGCGCTGGCCAGCCGCCTGCACACGACCGGTAGTGCGGAAGAGGTTCGCAGCATTCTGACGGGCGAAACGCTGGCCGGTGAATTTCTGACGCTGTCTGAACTGGTTAAGGTCAAGGCCGATGTATCCAGCTATGCCGAATGCGTGGCGCTGGCGGGGGCGCTGCTCTGGAACCACAAGGCCATTACCCAGAATGATCTCATGTCGCTCTATGCCCAGACGCCTTTTCATCTCGGCGAGGGTGTCTGGCTCTGCACCCAGTTCAGTGAATCCCCCTGCAGCGGTTTGAGCGCCATTCTGCCTCGGGATGTGCTCCCGCTTTACGGTCAAAAACTCAAATTGCTGCTGGCCATCAGCACCGCGGCGGACCGGCACTTTAAACTGCTAGACCGGCTGGCGGAGCTCAAAGCAGCCGGACGCCTGGGTGAGCTGAGTGACAGCAAACGTGCGAATGATCTGATCCGACAGTTGGTGGCGCAGGATGTCGATGGCGAACGGGCTACTTGCCGCATCGCCATGCCGCATGGGCTGCACGCTCGCCCCGCTGCCCAGTTGGCGCGACTTGCGAAAGGGTTCAAGGCGGAGATCTGGGTCGAAAATCTGGATGGTGACAGTGCGGCGGTATCGGCACTGAGTCTGACCAAACTTATCGGTTTGGGTGCGGAACTGGGCGACCGCCTGCAGTTCATTGCTCAGGGTGAAGACGCCAGCCAGGCGCTGAGGGAACTCACCGTTGCCGTTAAAAACGGGCTCGGTGACCCGATCATTGCCCTGCCGGAGAATGAGAAGGCCAGCCCCGTAGCATCTGTATCGGGGGCCCCGGATCCGGTTCAAAATGGAGAGGCCCTCACCGGGCTGGCCGGCGCGCCAGGCGTCGCGATCGCCAGGGCCTATCAGTTCAGTGATCCGGTCTATTCCTTTGAGAAACAGCGGGGACCGGCAGCGGAACAGCGGGAACGACTGGAGCAGGCAATCGGGCAGGTACAGAATGATCTAAAGGGCAGACTGGAAAAAGCCACCAACACCGACCTGGCGCAGATTATCGGCATGCATCTGGAACTGCTGATTGATCCGGAAATGAAACACGATGCCGATCAGCGTATTACCCAGGGTGACTCTGCCGAATGGGCCTGGCAGCAGAGTTTCGAGGCTCTGGCCAGCCTACAGGAACAGAGCAGCAGACTGCTGCTTGCCGAGCGCGCCATCGACATCCGCGATGTCGGCAACCGGGTACTGGGCGAACTGACTGGTCAGAGCTCGGCGCAGGGCCGCGAAGAAGAGCACGTGCTGATCTGTCAGGAAATAGCGCCCTCCGAGATCAGTGAACTGGACACCACCCGAGTTAAGGCGGTCGTCTCGGCTGCCGGTGGTGTGACCTCCCATGCCGCCATTCTGGCGCGCTCGCTGGGCATTCCGCTGCTGGTGGGTTGCGGGCCGCGTGTGCTGACCATCGCCGACGGCACGGATGTGATTGTCGACTGTGAATCCCGAACGCTTCAGGTTGGGCCTGACGGCGACAAACTGCAGGCGGCCCGTGAAGCGATCGAGCGGGACAGAGTCCTGAATGAGCAGGCGCATGCGGCCCGATTGAAGCCGGCGGTCACCACCGATGGGCATCACGTGGAAATCATGGCCAATTTGACCGCTGCCAAGGCGGTGGACAAGGCGGTGGAGATGGGCTGCGAAGGTGTTGGCCTGTTCCGCTCCGAGTTCATCTACATGGACTATCCGCAGGAGCCCAGTATTGAGCAGCAGCAGGCCGAGTACGAACGGGTCCTGGAGGGACTGGGGGATCGTCCGCTGATCGTCAGAACCCTGGACGTTGGCGGCGATAAGCCGCTGCCCTACCTGCCCATGGACGAAGAGGAAAATCCCTTTCTGGGCGTGCGCGGCGTGCGTCTGTCTCTGCGTTATCCGCAGATCCTCAAGAACCAGTTGCACGCCCTGCTGCGGGCGGCTGCCGGCAGACCACTGCGCATCATGTTTCCGATGGTGACCGATATTCTGGAGTGGCGACAGATCCGTGCCCTTTTTCGGGAAGTCTCTGCTGATTACCCTGATGCCCGTGTCGAGCTGGGTATCATGATTGAAGTCCCTTCCGCCGCCATACTGGCCAGTGTGTTTGCCAGCGAGCTGGATTTCTTCTCGGTCGGTACCAATGACCTGACCCAGTACACACTGGCCATCGACCGGGGGCATCCCGAGCTGTCCCGACAGGCAGACCCGATCAGTCCGGCCGTTCTGCGTCTGATACAGATGACGGTTCGGGCGGCTGATGAGGCCGGCATTTGGGTCGGCGTCTGTGGTGAGCTGGCCGGTGACCCGCTGGGAGCGACCATCCTCACCGGACTTGGGGTGCGCGAATTAAGCATGTCGGTGCGTTCGATTCCGCGGGTCAAGGCGCATCTGCGTGATCAGTCTCTGGCTGAGGCTCGCAAGCTGGCTCAACAGGCGCTGTCGGCAGAAAGCAGTGAAGCGGTGCGTGCACTGCCGCAGCAGGTGAACTGAAATGAACACGACCTCGAATCAACCACTTTCCGAAAGCCTGCCTCCAGACAGTATCGTGACGCTAACCCTCAACCCGGCACTGGACCTGACCGTGCAACTGGAGAGTTGTGAGCTGGGTAAGGTGAATCTGGCGCTGGAGGGCCAGATGAATGCCGCCGGCAAGGGGGTCAATGTCGCCCGGGTACTGCGCGACCTGGGCGCTGCGGTTACCGTGACCGGGGTTCTGGGGGCGGACAACCGGGCACCCTTTGATGAACTCTTCCGCAGCCACGATCTGGTGAGCCGTTTTGTCTACTCGCCAGGTCAGACTCGAACTAACGTCAAACTGTGTGAAGCCAGCCAACGCGTAACGGATATCAATCTGCCCGGTCTGGTTGTGGGTCCCGAAAGTCTCGAGACCTTGCTGGCGACGGTTGACGACCTGGCCAAACCGGGGCGGCTGTTTGTCGTCAGCGGCAGCTTGCCTTCGGGGCTGGACGCTACGGTCTACGGCCAGATCGTGGCGCGGCTCAAGCAGGAAAACTGCCGTGTGATTGTGGACACCAGTGGTGAAGCGCTGGATTCGGCAATAGCGGCTACTCCCACACTGATCAAACCCAATATCGATGAACTGGCCCAGTGGGCCGGGTCCGCGTCCCTCAATCGTGCCGAGCAGGAGGATCTGGTGCGACAGCTGCTGCATCGGGGCATCGAGCAGGTTGTCGTTTCCGACGGCGCCCGGGGGCTGCGCTGGTACAGCCGAGAAGGTTCCTATGAGGCCCTGCCGCCCCGGGTCACGGTCCTCAGCACGGTCGGTGCCGGTGACAGCCTCGTAGCCGGTATCACCTATGGTCTGGCGCAGCGCTGGACTATTCCTGAAATCCTGAGCCAGGCCACAGCGGTGTCAGCCCTCGCGGTGACCCAGGTGGGAGTTGGCATTCCCTCAAGGGATGCCCTGCATGCATTACAACAACAAGTGACTGTTCAGCCACTGCCCTTTTCCCTGTAAGGAGCGCTTATGAATATCATCCTTCTGACACAATGCCCGAGTGGTCTGGCCACCAGCTATCTGGCTGGAACTGTACTGCAGAAAGCAGCGGCCGAGCTGAACTGGACGCTGATCAGCGAGATTCACACCAGCGTGCAGCCGCCACGCCTGGTCACGCCGGAGCAGATCCGACAGGCCGACATCGTGGCAATCGCCGCCGACGTTGAGGTTGATCTGTCCCGCTTTCGGGACAAAGCGGTCTATCGAAGTTCAATCGCAGCGGCATTGGATAACCCGAAAGCCTGGCTGGAAAAAGCCGCCGCCGAAGCGGCCAGGCCTTCAGCGGTCGAGAGTCGGATGACCGTACCGGCAAGCTCGGCTAGCGCGCCAACTGAAGGCGCAAAGGCTTTGGAATCAGCCGCGGGCACGGGTGCCCTGAATATCGTCGCGGTGACTGCCTGTCCGACCGGTGTTGCCCATACTTTCATGGCTGCGGAGGCGCTGCAGGAAGCGGGTCAGAGCCAGGGGCACCGCGTCAAGATCGAGACTCGCGGCTCCGTAGGGGCCAGCAATCAGCTCAGCGATGAGGATATCGAACAGGCTGATCTGGTTATTCTGGCGGTCGACATCGAGGTGGATGCCAGCCGCTTCGCCGGCAAAAAGGTTTATCGAACCAGTACCGGAAACGCCCTGAAGAAATCCGCCGAGGTGATCCGCTCGGCCATCACGGAAGCGCGGGTTGAAAGCGGAGCTGCGCCTAGCTCACAAGCTGCGGCCACCCCGAAAAAAGAAAAGACCGGTGCCTACAAGCACCTGATGACCGGTGTTTCCTTCATGCTCCCGGTGGTGGTGGCTGGCGGGCTGATCATCGCACTGTCTTTTGTTTTCGGTATTGAGGCCTTCAAGGAAGAGGGCACGCTCGCGGCAGCGCTGATGCAGATCGGTGGCGGCACAGCCTTTGCGCTGATGATCCCGGTATTGGCCGGTTACATTGCCTATTCCATTGCCGACCGTCCTGGCCTGGCACCCGGGCTCATCGGCGGGATGCTCGCCAGCAGCATCGGGTCCGGGTTTCTCGGGGGGATTCTGGCCGGATTTATCGCCGGTTATTTCGCCAAGTTCCTGATCAATGTGATCAAGTTGCCACGGACCCTGGAATCACTGAAACCGATTCTGATCGTTCCTCTGATTGCCAGCCTGTTTACCGGGTTGATCCTGATCTATGTCGTCGGAGGACCCGTGGCGGCGATCATGACCGCCATGACAGACTTCTTGAAGGGCATGGGCTCGGCTAACGCTGTGGTACTGGGGGGGATCCTGGGCAGCATGATGTGCTTCGATCTGGGCGGGCCGGTGAATAAGGCGGCCTATACCTTCGGCGTCGGCTTGCTGGCCAGCCAGACCTACGCGCCCATGGCCGCCATCATGGCGGCCGGCATGGTCCCGGCCATCGGCATGGGACTGGCGACCTTTCTGGCCCGCCGCAAGTTCAGTGAAACGGACCATGAAGCCGGTCGCGCCTCTTTTGTTCTCGGCCTGTGTTTTATCTCAGAGGGCGCGATTCCCTTTGCCGCCAAGGATCCGCTGCGGGTCATTCCATCCTGTATGGTAGGCGGCGCTCTGACCGGTGCTCTGTCCATGCTGGTGGGCGCTGAACTGCTGGCGCCTCATGGCGGGATCTTTGTCCTCTTCATTCCCAACGCCATCAGCCACGTGTTCCTCTACATCGGGGCCATCGCCGCTGGCTCTTTTACCACGGCCATCATCTACGCGCTGATCAAGGACCGGACGCTGACCTCAGCGGCGAAACCCGCCTGAGCCAAGGGGTGTTCGTGCTGCGCTGGCTCTCCTCCCTGAGCATTCGCTGGAAAATGCAGATTGCTTTTCAGGCGGTCACCATGGTGACCACTGTGTAAAACCGTGTGCTGGCCACACGGGAGATGAAACATCTCATTGAAATCGCCCGCGACAACCAGGTGGCGGCCGAAACCCTGACGCAGTTGGAAGCCGCCTACAAATTTTATCTTCAACAGCTTTTGGGAATCCGGCCTGCAGTTCGCGGTGCAGTTTGTGATTATTGCCCTGGTGGCCAACATCTTTGTGGAGCCCTTTATCGCTTCGCGGAACTCATTGAAAGCAGTTGAGGAAGGCGATCTGACTCAGGGGGGCAGCGTCAACACCAGAGATGAAATCGGTGAACTGCAGTCTTCTTTCAATGCCATGCTGTCGACGCTCAATCGGATCATCGCCAATGTCGACTACTGCGACGTCCACATGGGCCAGTCTGCCTAGGGAGTAGATCTGGGAAGGTCTGGTTTCCGCTTTTGGCCTTTAGGGTGCGGGGGCCTGGAAGAGCTGGATGCCTGCTTCTCACAAACTGAAGCCCAGCTGCCGGGTAGTCAGCTGTGGGTGCGAAAGCAGGCATCAGGGAGAGGATTGTAGGGGTGTCCACTGGCCTGGGATCTGGTGGCCCAGTTCTGAATCTTAGCTGACTTTGGCGCTCATGCTAAAAAGCGGCTGGTATCCTCCACATAGCAGTCGTCAAGGGGTCTTTCTCTTACGCGGCGGCAGCCCCAGTGACGTGGTCAAGCCTGATGGGTATAAATAGGCATAGAGCCAAGCGAATTATCCGCTCTTCAGAAGGGCAATCCATTTTGGGTACCAGAAATACAGTAAGAAATCCCGCGTGCACCTCTTTTGATTTGTTACTAATGCTTTGTTGGTTGTGGGGAACATCCGTGGTTTGACTACGCTCCCATTCGTTTTGGTTGACCATGTTTGTTACCGAAGCGCTTAAGCTTCATTCGAATGATTCTATTCCAGTAAGTCTCTCACTACATAATAACTTTATCGTCTCAAAGTCTTGAGGTAAGGATCAAAGCAAATATGGATGCATAGGTTCCCATTGCAGTCACGAGAAGGTTAACCCCCTGCTGTCCGCTCATTTGTACGCGGAGAAAAACTGGGTGGGACTGGTGGGGACCATACTTTCACAGCAAGAAGCAGGCCCCTCACGCTGGGTCAATTAAGTCGCCCCGGGAATCTTAGTTGACATAAAGCAGAAACAAAAACTATGGCTGCTCCAGGAGGGCTGGCCTTTTAACCGTCTTATCGCGGGGCTACTTTGCAATCTCTTCTTGAACCAAATCGTACAATTGCTGTGGGCCAAATTTATTCAGTGGTTTTTTGTTGACAAAAAAAGTCGGTGTCTGCCTAACTTTAAGGGCTACTATGTCCTCCATCTCTTGGGCAAGTATACTATCCAACCGCTCGGAATTCAGGAGTCCCCTGGCTTCTATGACATTTAACCCTGCTTTCTCTGCCAGCTCCCATGCTTTATCTATATTGGGATTATGATGAGAAGCCCAGGCTGCTTGATCTTTTAGTAGGGCTTCCAACACAGGCATGAAAACACCTTGTTTGCGGGCAATTTCAAGCATACGAATGACTGTATCAGAGCCTTCGTGAAAAGCCGCGTATCGTAGTATGAGCCTGACATCGTCTGGGTGTCGAGCGAGAATCTCTTTTACAAAAGGGTAAAAGGCACGACACGCCTCGCACGCTGGGTCAAAGAATTCAACCAAAGAGACCTTTGCGTTGTCTGGCCCGATGCTCACAGAATACTCTCGCTCGTACTGGTCGCCACCCCAGCTTTGTGCGGATTCTGATTCAGAATTGAATGATAAGCTTGCGGCCCATGCCGCCAACGCAACCACTAAGATCGCCATTGTAAATACAAGTTTCTTTTGCATATGAATGATCGCTAAAAATCAACCAGTCGGTAAACCATAACAGCTTGCACCAATGTCATTAAACCCCTAGTTCTGTCTTATCAGACCTCTCCAGCGTTTCTGCCTGTACTGGTATAGAACTTTGGCAAATAACCATACTATGGGCGTCGCTATCCCCGCGTTTATTTCAACAGTATCCGAATAAAAGCAGTTAAATTCATTTTTGTTCACCAATTTAATTTCATGATTCCATTTGCTGAGTAGCCCCCCTTTTTCTTCCGTAAAAATTGTGTATGATTCATCTGATACTGAAATAAATCGGAGAACATGTTTCCAAGCAGGAATGAATCCAAAGAATTTAAGCCGAGTAGTAATTATATCTCCCTCTTTCCACTGTTTGGGAAAGCCATTGCTTCCCTGGAAGCTCAATAGACCCTTACATACATAGACGAGAGTATCGCTTTGTTTCACTAACTTCCACGCTTCTACAGTAGGTAAATCCAACTCGGTTTTGATGATCGCCTTCAACTTTATGCCTCCTCCGCTGTAAAGTAATGTTTGCTGTTAAACTTGGTGCTATTAAGCCTCTCGAATTCGATTTACATTCCAGTTCATTAAATGCCTAAAGAAAGCTTTGTATAGCAGAAGTTTTATGCCCGATAAGTTAGTACCGTGTTTAACGTAAAATTCGTCAGGATTGTTGAATACTCCAAAGTCATCATGAACACCTTCTTTCTGGATATAGGTGCTTTGCCCCTCCCACTGCACTTTTGGTTTCATCAAACACGTCGTCGCGATGGCGTAACCCTTATATGGCCCGAGGCGGTGGGACTCTTTTTTCTGTACAGAAGTTAAATAGTCTTTATCGAGAATGAACCCCTCCAAATCAACCCACTTGCCATCGTAGTAAACCTCTACCCAGCTATGAAGGATGTACTTAGGGGCCAAAGGAATTAGATAGACCGGGATAGCGCCTTTCTGCAATTGGTTGTCGATGGTAAAGCCATGAAAACGACATGGGATACCGAGCATGCGAAGCAGTGCCATTAATAAAGTCCCTTTCGTATTACATTGTCCATATCCATCTTCTAACACGTCACTCGCTTTTAACTCGTCAGATGCGTTGGAGCCAAATTTAATCTCATTTCTGACAAAATCGTATGCGGCCCCTATCTTTTCGTACTCATTCAATCTGTCCCATCCTCGGTTTTCAACCAAGCGTCGAATGGGCGCCGCTTTAAAATCAAGCATTGATGTTGCTTGTAAGTATTTTTCTTCTCGCATGGATTACCGCCTAAACTTACTTGGTTTCATTTGAAATTGGTATTGATGCTTCCCGCCTTTCTGCGAGGGACTGGCGAATTATCTGCAATGAAGAATTCAAAAATAAGGAGGCCATAAATAGCGCAACGATTAGATCGGGCCAGCCAGATTCTGCGGCCCATACCCCGCTAGCGGCTATGATCACCGCAACATTGCCGATTGCGTCATTACGACTGCACAACCAAACAGACCTGACATTTGCATCCCCATCTTTGTATGAGATAAGCAATACGACACTCAGCATATTAACGATGAGAGCGCCAATGGCAACGCCGCTCATCATCACGGGTTCAGGACTGTGTGGGCCGGTCATTTGATAAATAGTTGAGAGTAATACCCATCCGGCCATCAGGCTGAGACTTACACCTTTAATCATGGCAATCAATGTTCTAAGACTCACAGACTTTCCTATCACCCAAAGACTGAGTGCGTAAGTTATAGAGTCAGCCAGAAAGTCCAGTGCGTCAGCCTGTAGGGACTGAGATTGCGCAAATAAACCAGCGGTCATCTCAACTCCAAACATCACTGCATTGAGTGCAATAACTATCCATAGAATGCGTTTATAACGATCAGACAAACCGTCAAAGTTCCTTTCTGAACAACATTGAGAGCCCATTTTTAAAAACCTGTTCAATTGATGTAGAATCAGTCTACAACCTCTAGTAACTAGAGGGTCAAGAAAAAATGGAACTTTTCCTATTCGATAAACTTGGTTTCAACAAGTGTGTTGAAAAATATAATTCTTTCAGCCACTTACGTAGCTTCATTCTCGTTATTAATGTTTACAATAGAAAATATGAAGATTCCAGACGTCAGAAAAGCACCGCTGAGCCTAGTGACCATTCCAATATTCTTAGGATGGCTTATTGGGGTAAGTTATTCAGTAAATGCAGAAATAACAGCTGAATCCGTCCTCGGAGAGTATTGGAAAGATCCGTTGTTCGGTGAAGCTGCCGGAGAATTCACTCTGCGACTAGAATTGCTGGACGAGTTGATTTGGCCAAAACAGTTGGAGGTGAAATTAGCTAGAAAGATTCAGGTCGTTTTCGAAAACAAAGATAAAGAGATGCATATCATGGCGTTCTCACCGGACCCGCAAGAGTTGCTCTCTAATGAAGATTTTCATGTGAAAATAAAAGATACCTTGTTGCACGCGACTCAAACATCTTGGTACACCGGTGACCACCAACACAATGGTAACGATTTCAACGATACGCAGAACTTCGTTAAATCTTTGGGAGATCTTGCTCTAATCGTAGTTGAACCAGGGGACAGGAAAGAAGTCATAATTCGTTTTGATACAACAGATCCAATTACTTTTTTTTGCGTTTTAGATCATCATATTAACGAAGGCTACGCTAGCAAACTTCTTGTTCATTCCGATTAGGATAATTTTCAGCAGCGCCTGCTAGCCTAAAAAAGATTTAACTTTCAATTTTTTTACCCTCGCATTTTCCACCTCACTGAGCGACAATCGATTTAAACCTTTAGCGACTATAGATTTTAGGGCTCTGAAAAATGAGTACATTCCCAATTGGGCAGCTTTCTCAACGAACAGGCTGCAAGATCCCCACAATTAGATACTACGAAGACGAAGGCTTACTTCAGGAGCCCTATCGAACAGAAGGCAACCAAAGGCGTTATACCTCCGAGCACCTCAAAAGGCTCAGCTTTATCATACATGCGAGAGAGCTAGGCTTTACTCTAGATGAAGTCCGAGAATTGATAGGATTATCTGAAAATGCTCATAAAAACCATGAAGCGGATCTAATTGCAGAAAAGCATCTTCAAAATGTTGAAAAGAAAATAAGTCGGTTAACATCTTTGAGCAAAGAACTAAGGAGTATGCTAAGCGCTTGTTCTCGAAATGAAAAAGAACAATGCATGGTAATTGAGGCGCTTTTTGATCATTCACTTTGTCATGGTGATCATTAGTAAAAACTGTAGTACTGTTTTGTCAAAAATTTTGTAGAAGGAGGCTAAAAACCTCTCAAAAATGGGAAAAAGTGATGGCTGCAATCGGATTTATCCATCAGCTATTTTAGCCAATTTTCACCAAGCCGAGGACGACTGCTATGGTCACCGCAGAAGACCTCAAGGCTCAGATCGCCTCACGACCGCATTTTTGTACCAGCAGACCAAAAATGAGCAGGATTGGAGCCCCACGAACCATCGTTTCGAAATGCCACCCCTTACGACCGCTTTGCCAGGATAAATCAGCCGTCATCTCAGGTAGTCACAACTTCCGCTTATGGCCTTGAGTGAGAGTGAGGGGGCAGGATGGGAAAAATGTCGGCTATTCACAATCAGCTCCCATAGCGTCACCACCGGGCTGTTGGGCTACACTTGATTCGATAGCGGACTTTTTGGAAGTAAAGATGTAGCCGCGCCTTTTTCGCCAAATAATGCTGTTAAGTCCAAGAAAGGAGTCCCGTGTGACCACAGGATTCAGACAACTTGCCCTAGTGCTACTTTTTTCATTATTGGCGGGCTGCTCATGCCAGGACGATAATGAACAGGGACTCAAATATATTGAGAATTACATAGATATTAAATCAGGAGTCAAGTTCCAAGATCTGATGGATCAAATTGAGGCCCAAAGAGAGGATCTGAGGAAATACGCGTCTATTGCATCCGAAGTTGGCAATGAAATGAGTCGCTTGATGGAATCTGGAGACATCGAATCTAACGGCCAACTAAAAGAATATATTGATGGACTGTCTGAAGATCAAAGAAATGCTCCTAAAAATATGACTCGTATTGCAAACGATATGAGCCAATCAATGAATGTCTTTGCCATTCAAACTGCTGTAATGGTGGTAACCGAAGAAGTTTGCGGTAATCCGAAAGCAGGTGAACGATGGAAAGATGTGTTATTCAGGGTAAATGCTGAACTAACCGGTAAGTTGCCCGATTCAGACACAAAAAAGGTGGAATCTACATTCTGGTCGTTTTTAGAAATAGTGGCTACAGACCTAGAAGATGGCAATTACAATCCACCTTGTGACGTGCAAAAAGAGAATACAAGGTTCATGAGGTATGCCAAAATTGTTCTCGATAAATCTTGATTATGATGACATGTCTGCTTCTCACAATCAGCTTCCATCACTAACGTTTTGGAATGATAGGCCACACTGATTTGCAAGCGGACACAGGTTTTGTGCATGACTCAAAAATTCTATGAACAATTTCAGAAGAAGATATATGCCTACAGGAGCATTTTTCTTGGGTTTATTATTTTATTCTTACTCTATGGACTTTTTGTGATTGTAACCATGCCGACTGGCCAGATTTTAGCTGAGCCAATTTGGAAGGTTAAGCTACTGGTAACCATGCTGCCATTTGCGATTATCTGTTTTTGACTTAGTGCGGTTTGTGAGTTTCAGAAAGAGCCTTGGCTAAAAAAGATTCCATTTGTTCGAGGTCTTTTTAAAGAGAACTCGCAACCTCAAAAAAACAGGTCCGAAGTTTATCAGTTGAACTATTTATTGGTAGTTGCGGTTGTCATGCTGGTTTTATCAGCCGTTTTCGTAAAAACGGTTTTCTTAGGTAGCGATCCGGCTTAGAGGTGAGAATGTCTCCTTCTCACAATCACTTGTCATCTTTTTGAAATAAGGAATGTTGACTTCTTTCGATGCGAAGCAGTTAGGCTTTGATGTGAAACCGCCCCGCGGGAGAAGCGTCTGACAGCGCCCTGTATGGCGGTGATCAGTCAATCCGAAGAATCGTTTAAATATAGCGGCAGCAAAAGGAAGGCTGCCCTTTCTCAGCCTGCTCCGGGCTGGCAATGCCCATGGCACCACCAAAATGATCGATTTGCGAGTGGGTGAACAGAATGCCGGTCACCGGCCGGTCGCCGAGTTGCTGTTTGACGAAGTCCAGCGCGGCTTGCGCAGTTTCCACCGTCGTCAGGGGGTCGATGATGATCCAGCCGCGATCGCCCCTGATCAGGGTCATATTGGTGAGATCAAAACCACGTACCTGATAGATGCGATCCGTCAGTTGGTAGAGACCGTGCTCGTTATTCAGACGCGCCTGCCGCCAAAGGCTGGGATTCACGCTCTCTGGTGCGTCGCCTTCGAGAAAATGGTAGGCGCTGAGGTCCCAGACACGCTGACCTTCCTGGTTAAGAACGACCAGTTCCGGGATGCGGGCGATCAATCCCCGACGGGCCTGTTCGACATCCCGGGCTTGTTCCAGCGGCAGGGCCTCGCGCACGCTGGCCTGGTGCTCCCGCGTGGTCGGGGTGGGTGAGGTGAATCCGGCGGCATCGACTGCCGGATTGCTTTCAGAAGAGCCGGATGCAACAGAAGCCGATGACTCTTCCGCGTAATCCTCGAGCTGACACCC
>JAUIAZ010000278.1 GCA_030427465.1 Gammaproteobacteria bacterium
CGCTGTCACCACCAGTATGCAGTTGTCACTGGTCATGGGCGCGGCGGTTATGGCCGTGACCGGTTTTTCCAACCTGTTCGTGGCCATGATCCGTACACAGATTCCCAGCAGCATCCGGATCATTGTGCAGATGACTATCATCGCCTCCCTCGTTATCGTGGTGGATCAGGTGCTCAAAGCCTACGCCTATGAGATCAGCAAGCAGTTGTCGGTATTCGTGGGGTTGATCATCACCAACTGTATCGTCATGGGGCGTGCTGAAGCCTTCGCCATGCAGAACAAGCCGATGATCAGTTTCATCGATGGAGTCGGTAATGGTGCGGGGTACGCAGTTATTCTGGTGTTTGTGGCATTCTTCCGGGAACTGCTGGGTGCCGGAAAGCTGTTCGGAGTAGAACTTTTGCCGACGGTTGCCAATGGTGGTTGGTATCAGCCGAACGGACTGTTGCTTCTTCCCCCCAGTGCATTCTTCATCATTGGTCTTTTCATCTGGGGGCTGCGCAGCTGGAAGCGTGACCAGATCGAGCCAGTCGAATACAAAATGGCTGCTCACAAAGTCAAGGAGGCATTCTGATTATGTTTGAACAACTGCTGAGCCTGTTCATTAAGGCGATCTTTGTTGAAAACATGGCACTCGCCTTTTTCCTGGGTATGTGTACTTTCCTTGCGATCTCGAAAAAGATCGAAGCGGCTGTGGGTCTGGGCATCGCCGTCATCGTGGTGCTCGGGGTGACTGTTCCGGTCAACAACCTGATCTATAACGGCCTGCTGAGGGAAGGTGCCCTGGGATGGGCGGGCGCGGGTGAAGCCGATCTCAGCTTTCTGGGGCTGTTGACATACATCGGAGTTATCGCGGCGATCGTACAGATCCTTGAGATGGTGCTGGACAAGTTTTTCCCGGCGCTCTACGCCGCACTTGGGGTGTTTCTGCCGCTCATTACTGTGAACTGCGCCATTCTGGGTGGCTCCCTTTTCATGGTGGAGCGTGACTACAACTTCAGTGAAAGTGTGGTCTACGGCATTGGTGCTGGTGTCGGCTGGGCACTCGCCATCATCGCCTTGGCGGGCATCCGTGAAAAACTGAAGTACAGCGATGTGCCGGAAGGTCTGCGTGGCCTCGGTATTACCTTCATCACGGTTGGGCTGATGTCCCTGGGTTTCATGTCGTTCAGCGGCATCTCCCTGTAAAAACCGGTGGGATATAGAGGATTACTGAGATTATGAATATAGAAATAATACTGGGCGTCGTGATGTTCACCGTGATTATCCTGTCACTGGTGGCTGTTATTCTTGTGGCCCGCTCACGACTGGTGAGCTCTGGCGATGTCTCTATTGAGGTCAATGGTGATGCCAGTGCGACCATCACCACCAGTGCCGGTGGAAAGTTGCTGCAGACTCTGGCTGACAAGGGGCTGTTCCTGTCTTCGGCCTGTGGTGGTGGCGGTACCTGTGCACAGTGTAAGTGTAAGGTGCTTGAAGGTGGCGGCAGCATGCTTCCGACCGAAAAGACCCACTTCACCAAGCGCGAAGAGCGTGAGGGCTGGCGCTTAAGCTGTCAGGTCGCTGTCAAGCAGGACATGAAAGTTGAAGTGCCTGAAGAGGTCTTTGGTGTCAAGAAATGGGAGTGCGAAGTTGTCAGCAACGAGAACGTCGCAACCTTCATCAAAGAACTGGTACTCAAGCTGCCTGAAGGGGAGAAGGTAGAATTCCGCGCTGGCGGTTATGTGCAGCTGGAAACACCTCCCTATGACGTGTCCTTCAAGGATTTCCAGATCGAAGAAGAGTATCGTGAGGACTGGGACAAGCATGACCTATGGCGTTTCCGTTCAACGGTCAAAGAGCCGGTGATTCGGGCCTACTCAATGGCCAACTATCCCGAAGAGCTTGGCTTGCTCAAGTTCAATATCCGTATCGCCACACCGCCTCCAGGTACAGACTTCCCGCCCGGACAGATGTCCAGTTGGGTGTTCTCTCTGAAGCCGGGCGACAAGGTCACCGTATATGGTCCCTTCGGTGAGTTTTTCGCCAAGGAAACCGAAGCCGAGATGGTGTTCGTCGGAGGGGGGGCTGGCATGGCTCCCATGCGCTCGCACATCTTTGATCAGCTGAAGCGAATCAAGTCTAACCGCAAGATGAGCTTCTGGTACGGTGCGAGAAGCAAACGGGAAATGTTCTATGTGGAAGATTTCGATGATCTGGCAGCAAGTAATGAAAACTTCAAATGGCACGTAGCTTTGTCTGACCCGTTGCCGGAAGATAACTGGGACGGCTATACCGGGTTTATTCACAACGTGCTGCTGGAGAACTATCTGAAGGACCACCCTGCACCGGAAGACTGCGAGTTTTACATGTGTGGTCCCCCTATGATGAACGCGGCGGTGATCAAGATGCTGAAAGATCTCGGTGTCGAGGACGAGAATATCATGCTGGATGATTTCGGCGGCTGATTGCTTGTCTTTGGCTCTTGTCTCTGAACAGGCTCCGGACAGGCTTTGTCCGGAGCTTTTTTGTTTGTATGGTTTATGAATAACAGATTTTTTTCCGCTTTTTGTCTTCTTCTGTTCCTGCCTGGCTGCGCCCCTACGGAGGCTCCGGATCCGGCCTATAAAACCCAGGGTGCGATTTTCGGCACGACCTACCAGGTCACCTGGTATATGCCCGGGGAGGAGGCGGCCCGTCTTGAGGTTGAGGACAGGTTGGCAAGAAACAGCGCCCAAGGCATGACTATTGAGCAACAGGTAGGCCAGCAGGTGTTTTCCATACTCGATGGTGTCGATGCTGCGATGTCCCATTACCGTGAGGACAGTGAGTTGACCCGCTTCAATCGGTCTGAGGATACACAGTGGACAGAGGTCAGTGACGCATTCTACGAGGTGCTGAGAACAGCCTCGCTGGTGTCCGAAAAGTCAGAAGGGGCGTTTGATGTCACCATCTCGCCTTTGATTGAACTCTGGGGGTTTGGTGTCGCAGACACAGGTGATCAGGTGCCAGCCCGGGAAGAGATTGAGCGCATTCTTGCGGAAACCGGGATGCATCATCTGGAAATTGATGAGGGAAGTACGCGCATTCGAAAGCAGCAAGCAACCCTTTCCGTGAACCTCTCGGCTGTCGCCAAGGGCTTTGCGGTGGATCAGGTCTCCAACTGGTTGCAAGACCAGGGAATTCGGCGCTTTCTGGTGGAAGTGGGCGGTGAAATAAGGGCCATGGGACTAAAGGCGGATGGAGCTGACTGGCGTGTCGCGATAGAATCCCCACAAGGAATTCGTGAAATTTATGGTGTAGTGCCCTTGAGGGACATGGCCATTGCGACCAGTGGAGACTACCGCAACTATTATGAACAGGATGGCGTGCGCTATAGCCACACGCTGAATCCGGTCACCGGGCGCCCGATCACCCATACACTGGCATCGGTTTCGGTTTTGGCTGCATCTTGTGCACTCGCCGACTCCTGGGCCACTGCGCTGATGGTGTTGGGCCCCGAAGCGGGCAAGGAAAAGGCGGAATCAGAGCAGCTCGCGGTATTTATGATTATTCGTGAAGGGGAAGATTTTACCCCTTGGGCTTCCACGGCGTTTAGACAACAGTTTGGACAAATTGAGGTGATGCAATGACGACTTTTCTTTTTGCGCTGGGTGGCATGTTACTGCTGGTGCTGATCATGTCTGTGGGTGTCCTGATGGGGCGGAAACCCATCTCGGGGAGTTGCGGCGGCATGAGCGCTCTGGGTATGGACGTGGCTTGCGACATCTGCGGCGGTGATAAAAACAAGTGTGATAAAACCACGGAAGAGATGACGGAACTGCCTGATGACAGTCTCGGACGTGACCTGATGTCAAAATGAAAAATTTCTGAAACTGATAACTGCATAAACAGGGGGAATCATGGCAGAACACCATTACGATGTGGTGGTCATAGGAGCAGGTCCGGCAGGCGAAGGGGCGGCAATGAATGCGGCCAAGCATGGAAAGCGTGTAGCCGTCATAGAAGACAAGGCCCAGGTTGGTGGTAATTGCACACACTGGGGGACGATTCCATCCAAAGCCTTGCGTCATGCAGTCAGACAGATCATTCAGTTCAACACCAATACCATGTTTCGGGATATCGGTGAGCCACGCTGGTTTTCATTCCCCCGGGTTCTGCAGAATGCCGAGCGGGTTATTGCCAAGCAGGTAAAGCTGAGAACGCAGTTTTACGCGCGCAACCGGGTCGATCTGTATCGTGGCAAAGCGGTGTTTCTGGATCCGAAGCGCCTGGAAGTGACGGGAGGTTTGAGCCGGGAAATTCTCTGTGCGGAGCAGGTCGTGATCGCTACGGGCTCGCGTCCTTATCTGCCACCTGACGTCGACTTCAACCACAGCCGTATCTATAACAGTGATTCCGTTCTTAAACTCAGCCATACACCCAGGACGCTCATCATTTACGGCGCTGGTGTTATCGGGTGTGAATATGCCTCCATTTTCTGTGGTCTGGGTGTAAAGGTGGATCTGATCAATCCGGGGGCCAAGCTGCTTTCTTTCCTGGATGCTGAGATTTCTGATGCCTTGAGTTATCACCTGCGTGAGAACGGGGTCCTGATCCGTCATAACGAGAGTTATGAGGCGGTTGACGGTGATACCAACGGGGTGGTTGTGACTCTGAAGAGTGGCAAGCGGCTGCGCGCCGATGCCTTTCTCTGGTGTAACGGACGAACTGGCAATACCGATGGTCTGGGGCTGGAAAATGTCGGCTTAGAGGCCAACTCGCGTGGCCAGCTGAAGGTAGACAAGCAGTATCGCACGGAGGTTGAAGGTATTCTGGCGGCGGGTGATGTGATCGGCTGGCCGAGTCTCGCCAGCGCTGCCTA
>JAUIAZ010000017.1 GCA_030427465.1 Gammaproteobacteria bacterium
TTCCGCCACGCTGTTCAGGGTCTTCAGCATCTGCTGTATCGGGCTTGACCGCTTCTGCTTTGGCCGCGAGGGAGCCCAGCTTGTTGCGTACTGCCTGCATGAGTGTCTCGGCGACCTTGACGTGGGCGTACCGATTATCACCTGCTTCTACTACATACCAGGGGGCTTCCCCGGCATCGCTAAGGCGCAGAACCCGCTCTGCAACATTGACCAGAGAGTCGTGCGCCTTCAGCAGAGCGTAATCCTGGTCACTCAGCATCAGGCGCTCAATGGTGCGAGACTCCAGCTTCTCCAGCGTGCGTTTTTGCTGCTCGCCTGATTTATGTAGCCAGAACTTCAGGATCAGGCTCCGGTCCTGCGAGAGCATGCGTTCGAAGCGTACGATACTGGCCAGGTGTTTCTCTTCAGCAACCAGGTCGACATCCTTGCTCAGTGCGCCTTCTATCAGGGTTCCGGTATACCAGGAGCCTGCGAAGATGGCGATGCGCCCACTGCTGGGAAGCCGGCGCCAATAACGCCAGAAGCGTGGACGCTGCATTTCTTCATCCGACTTGGCACTGAGTGCGTGGAAGTCCAGGCCACGCGTATCCAGCCATTCATTCAGACGGTTCACCAGTTGGGCCCGGGTGATATGGTCCACCCCTTCCACGATCAGAATGACTCGCAGTGGCGATCTGGCCAGATCACGCTGCATCTTCAGCAGTTCGGTGCGTAACAGCGGAACCATTGAGCGGTATTGTGATTTCTTCAGTTTGCGACCCAGCTCAGCTCTTTCCAGCATTGCGGTTCCCCCTTCAAAGTGCGTATTCTGCATGCAATATGGTTTGATTATAGGAAATTCAGAGGGGTATGAAGGTCTTCGGAGTAAGTTCAGGCATCGGCCGCCTGTTGTTGGCCGTTTTTTCAGGGTTCCTGGTGCAGGATGCCCTGGCCTACCCCAGCGTACTGGGTGATGAGCAGACAGTGGAAGCCAAGTACGAGGATACTTTTGCTGACCTGGCAGAAAAGTTCCATCTGGGCTTTGAGGAGCTGGTTCAGGCCAACCCGAAAACGGACCCCTGGATACCGGAACCGGGGCAGCCGATTATCATTCCGACCCGCCATATCGTTCCGCCGGGGCCTCGCCAGGGTATCCTGATCAACCTGTCTGAGTATCGTCTGTACTATTTCCGCGATTCCGGCAAGCTGGAATCATTCCCCATCGGCATCGGTACCGTGGAGTTCCCCACGCCCATCATTGATACCCATGTGATAGCCCGTCTCGAGAAACCGGCCTGGTATCCGCCGGCCTCAATCCGTTCCCGTCACCTGGAAGAAGAGGGGGAGCCCATGCCCCACGTTGTTCCACCGGGTCCTGATAACCCGCTGGGGCCTTTTGCGATCAAGCTGGAGGCTGACGGCTATCTGATTCATGGCACCAACAAGAAAATGGGCATTGGCATGGCAGTCAGTCATGGCTGTATCCGTATGTATAATCCGGATATCAACCGGCTGATTCATTCTGTTTCCAACCGCACTCCGGTCAAGATTGTCAGGGAGCCGGTCAAGGCAGCCCTCGTGGAGGGTCAGCTCTGGGCCGAGTATCACCCGGATGTAGAGGTGCCCTTTGCGAGCGTTTCCGCTTCGCTCTCAGAACAGATCAGCCAGCTGACCCGACGTGAGAGTGACTGGAAGATTGACCAGTCGGCAATTCGCCGGTTGCTGCGTGAAGGTCACGGCAGACCGGTGCTGATTGGTATCAGGGAAAATGAGCGGGACGTGGCAGCAAGGTAAGGAAGGTCAGGAGTCGCCAGGGGTGGCGGTGAGGAAAACGGAACGGCCGGGGCCGTTCCGCAGCCACTCATGTTACTTGCGAGTGGCTTTTTCCAGCATGCGACGTGCACGCTCGTTGGCTTCATCAGCAGAACGCTGGGCAGCCAGTGCCGCTGCCAGTGCTTCTTCAGCCTTTTTATAGGCTGCGTCAGCGCGGGATTGTGCGGCGTTGGCAGTGGACAGTGCGCTGTCTGCAGTGCCTTTTACAGAGGAGGCAGCTTGTTCAGCACTCTGGGCTTTAGATACTGCGTCGTTAAGACTGGCCTGATCCGTTTCGGACAGGTTGGCGCAACCAGTAACCAGAAGCATGGAGCTGACAGCACCCGCCAGTAAAAACTTTTTCATCGGAAGTTCCCCTTGTGGATTCGTATCGTTATGGATCTGAATTGACTCGAAAATCAAGCATTCCATTTCCAGTGTATTATCCTCCCACTGCCATTTGAATACCTTAGTGGTATTTTCGTATGAAAACTTGGAAGGAATTGGTATGCCGATTACTCTAAACGGTAGACCGCCGGCCGATTGTATCCAAAGAACGACAAATAACTCCTTGTTTATTAAGAGCTAACTGACATCTCGTGTAAAAAATGAGGCTGTTTTACCCGAAAAATTGCAAGGCTTGCAAAAAAAACGACACAGAAGTGGCCTGTCCGTGCCGGCCACTTCAATGTCTTGTCTCTATGTGTTTGAAATTAAAAGAAAAAAAAGAAACGGTTCAGAAAGTGCTTTAAACTCGTTGCGTCTGCATCTGTATCGCACTCTGTGCATACAGCTATTGCGAGACAGCGGCTCTCAAGTTTGAGAACTGGCTGTCTCGCTTTTTTTGAACGCCGATGGCTCTATGCCATGCTTGCTAAGCAGTTTGTAGAAATCCGTTCGATTCCGGCCCGCCATTCGGGAGGCCTGGCTGACACTCCCGGCTGTCAGTGACATTACCTTGGTCAGATAATTGCGCTCGAATTGCGCGCGTGCGTCATTAAAGGTTGGCAGTTCGGGTGCCTGGTTATCCAGTGCCTGCTGCACCAGCGCGGCCGAGATGATCGGTGTGGTGCTGAGCGCCATCGTCTGTTCGATGACGTTCACCAGCTGGCGGATGTTACCGGGCCAGTTGGCCTCGCAAAGCAGGGCCATGGCTTCGTGAGACAGGCCCTTGATAAAGCTCTGGCGCATGTCACTGCGCTGGTTCAGCAGGTGCTGTACCAGCAGGGGAATATCTTCTGAGCGGTCTGCCAGGCGCGGCAGCTTGAAGTTGACCACGTTCAGGCGGTAGTAGAGATCCTGGCGGAAATCACCTTCGTTCATGGCCTCTTCAAGATTCTGGTGTGTGGCACTGATGATGCGCACATCCACATGCACGTCCTGGATTGATCCGATTGGCCGGATAGTGCGCTCTTGCAGGGCCCGCAGAAGCTTAACCTGAAGCTGAACCGGCATATCCCCGATCTCGTCGAGGAACAGGGTGCCGCCATCGGCTGCCCGGAACAGCCCGGGGTAGTTGCGGATAGCGCCGGTGAAGGAGCCCTTGGTGTGCCCGAAGAGCTCGGATTCCAGCAGTTGCTCCGGCAAGGCGCCGCAGTTGATGGTGATGAAGGGTTTGTCTCCTCGTGGGCTGGCTTTGTGAACGGCGCGCGCGAGAACTTCCTTGCCCGTTCCGCTTTCACCCTGAATGAGGATGCTGACATGACTCTGGGCCGCCATCTTGGCCTGCTTCATGAGCTGCAGCATTTCAGTGTTCTGGGTAATGATCTCGGCAGACCAGTCGTCTTTCTGCTGCTGCTGTGAACGCTGCAGGGCATCATTCAGCGTGGTCAGGAGTTCTTCCTTGTCCAGCGGTTTGGTCAGGAAGCCGAAGACCCCTTGCTGGGCAGCCTGAACGGCATCCGGGATGGTGCCATGGGCCGTCATGATGATGACCGGCAGGCTGGGGTTGAGTTTCTGAACCTCGTGGAACAGGCGCATGCCGTCCATTTCATCCATACGCAGGTCAGTCAGTAGCAGGTCAATGCCACCGGACTTCAGCTTCTGTAGTCCCTCGGTGCCCGAGGCAGCCGTGCTGATGCGGTAACCTTCTGACTCCAGGCGAATGGTCAGAAGGCGTATGAGGCTGACGTCATCGTCAACCAGTAGAATGTGCGCCCGGTTGCGGCTGGCTTCGTTTCCCTGATTCATGGTGTCAATGTTTCCGTTTGCTGCTCAATGAGGTTCTGCTCAATCGCTGTCAGGGCCTCAATTTTCTGTTCCAGCTCTTCAATACGATTCTGCAATATCTGGTTTTGCGACTGCAAAACCTGTGCCTGATTGCGCTCCCGGTTCACTTGTCTGGAAAGATCCACGCGTTTTTCCAGATGCACACGCAGCCATTCACTGTATTGGTGGGCCTTGTGCTGGTTGTCCAGCTGCGGCACAGCAGCTAGAGCTTCATTCAGTGCCTTGCGATCGGTCTCCTGTGACAGGAGGGTGGCCAGAGCCAGGTCATTTTCGGGGCCGGGGTGAGCCTTCACTTCCTTGCGCACTTCTTGCAAAAGTTTCTCGCGCTCCTCTGCCGGGGTTGAGGCGTAGGCGATATACAGGGCGATCCAGCTATCACTGCTGGGCTGGTAGTCACTGGCTTCAAAGGGAATATAGCAGCTCACCGGCTCGGGCGGCGGAGCCGCTGCGGGCAGAGGCGCGGGCTTGGGGGGAAACCAGTTCTGACAGGCCGTCAGGAAGACGGTCAGTACTACAAGAATGATTCTCATGATTGTAACTCAGCGCTCACCGGGGGGTGTCAGCAGGCTGGTCGGCAGCTGGACTTCAAAACAGGTCGCTGCTTTGGGGTGTTCTACCAGATGCAGTCGTCCATTGAGGTTGTCGGTACACTGACGCGCGACAGCGAGACCGATACCGGACCCTTTCACCGCGCCCTGGCGCCGGTGTCTGCCTTGATAAAATGGCTCAAAGATCATGGACTGCTCATTCTCTGCAATTGGTTCCCCGCTGTTGGCGACCCGGATGTTGAGAAAGCCATCAGTTTCGTCCCACTCCAGCCAGATACGCCCGCCCCGGGCGCCATAGGCTACAGCGTTTGATAAAAGATTGTCCAGTATCGTGTGTAGCGTACGTTTATCCATGAACAGCGTCACACCCGGACCACCCAGGCACAGTGTCATCTCATGATTGGCCATGGTCAGCTTGTGCTGTTGCAGCAGTTCCTGACCAAGCTTCAGCAGGGTGAAGCGCTCATGTACGTGGGGAGAAACCAGTTCGCTGCGGCTCATCAGCAAAAGGTTTTCGATCATCTGCTGCAAGCGCTTGCTGTTGTCATCCACGAGATTCATGACCTCGCGCTGTCCATGACTCAGATCACCCACAACCTGCTCTTTCATCAGCTGAGTGCCCTCACGGATGCTGGCCAGCGGGGTCTTCAGCTCGTGCGAGATGTGGCGCAGAAACTCCTGCTTCTGCTCGTTGACCTCCGCAAGACGCAGGCGCAACCATTCCAGTTGGCGGCCGAGGCGCATCATTTCATAAGGGCCCTTCATTTCTACCGGGTCCCCCTGGGATGGATCGCTGTTGCCGAGGCGCCGGATTGAGGCCTGCAGATGCTGCATGGGACGCACGATGATGATGGTGAAAGCAACGATAAGACCGAGCGTCACCGGAATCAGCAGAATGGCGGTGGACAGTACGTTTTCTCTGGCGATGACAGTGGCCTCGCTCTGCAGGCGCATGGCCCGTCGCAGCTCTTCCCGCGCTCCGGCGGTCAGGCCTTCCAGGTCTGTCTGGCTTTGCGCGAACTGACCCAGAAGCGCATCAACGGCTTCCCCATCGACCGGGTCGCGGGCGAATTCCGAACGCAGCGCATTCAGATGCTCACCAATCATGTCGGCGCGTGTGGCCAGGTGCTGCGATTTCATGTAGGCCCCGACGTTCTTCAGGGCAGGTTCAAAGGTTTCCAGGCGGGTTCGGAACAACTCCAGCAGAGCAGGGTCTCCGATGATCCGGTACTGCCTGGCGATTCGCTCCATGTCGATCAGGCCGGAAACCAGATTGCGGGTAGACTCGGTGATCTGGATGGCTTCTTCGTTGACCATCCGGTTCTGTCGGGCCAGCTGTTCCATCACTTCGGTTGTGTGGAACAGCAGCAGAGTCAGTGGGGTGAGCACAGCAGCCATGGAGACCACAACGATCTGCCATACTGCCCGGGGTGCCCACAGCCAACGCATCCAGGATCAGACAGCTCCAATGGCTGCGTGATGGGCGCTGGTGGAACAGGAGCTGATGGACCAGTGGTAGGTCATCTGCAAGATGCGTGCATCCGAGCTGGCCCGGTGGCGCTGCAGTCCGAGCATTTGCTCAACCCGTGCACGGGTCGCATGCCAGACGACTTTCTGAGCTTCCGAGAGCAGGGCGCTGAGCGATTCGATGCGGAACTCCATGGTCAGGCCGGCTTCCTCAAACAGCAGCGACAACCAGGCGTAGTCCTGGCCCCAGGCATCGGAATAAACGGTGGTTCCGGCCAGTTGCCGGTTCAGGCGTTCGGCAACCGTCTTGATGTCTTGTCCACATTCGAGCAGCTTGCTGCGGGATACCCCATGCACGGCTTCCGCTTCCGCATCCCAGTTGGTCCAGCTGGCGGCTGGCTTGATGAGAGAACAATAGGATTTGCCATCGCTACGGATGACGCCTACTTCAATCGGGTAACTGCCTTTTCCAAACCCTGAGGCTTCAACGTCGATGATCGCTGGTAACAGAGATGACTTTTGACTGGACATGGCTTGTCTCCAGAGTGAAAACAGTGAGGTCTTTGAGATTTTTTAGAATTATAAGGGGTTGTACGTACGCAAGCATCGCGGAAAGTCCGGGGCGACGCAAGTGTTTTCTTGGCCCGCAGCAGGCCGGGTCAGCGCGTCGGCATCTCGCCGGCGAGGTTTTGCAGGAACTGCTCGGCCAGCCGTTCGGGCCCGGCTGTGGGTTCGCAGGCGCACAGGTACAGGGCTTTGGTGTAAGCCGCTTCGCGTGTCATGCCAAAGGCCGGCAGCAAACCGGCGTTGAGCAGGGCGCTGCCGGCGGCATAGGCGCCCCGGTGAATGATGCCTTTTTCACATTCACTCAGGCCGACCACCAGGATACCGAGGTTTTTGAGGTCAGCCAGCCAGCCTGTGAAGGCCGGGTCTTCGGAAGGTCCGTTGCCGGTTCCGAACAGGGTCAGCAGCAGTACGCGGATGCCCATGGCCTGGAGCTGGGCGGCGGGAATCAGTGGGTGCCCGGGGGCCCATTGCTGGCACCAGACCGTCTGGTTGCGGTAGTCCGGGTGGAACGCCGTCCGCTTGTCATACCAGCCGGCAGGTGCATCGCTGCGTTGCCAGTGTGAAGGTTGCGCCGGGTGGTCGCGCCAGAGCGCCAGCGGTGGATGGCGGGGAGATTCAAACGCGGCATCACTGGCAGCATCGGCCTTGTGACTCTGTATGCCTCGAAGCAGACGGCCCCCAAAGGCGATGGTGACTTCCGACAGGCCCGGCAACTGCGTAGCCACCAGGGCCTGATGCCAGTTGTCGCGGGCATCGGAACCGGCTTCGTGCCAGGGCCGCTGGGAGCCTGTCAGTATGACCGGGCCTTTGAGTGCGCCCAGCTGCAAGGCCAGGGCGGAAGCGGTATAGGCCATGGTGTCTGTGCCGTGCAACACCAGCACAGCCGCATGATCATGCAGCCGGTCTTCAACTTCCCGGCCCAGTTGCTGCCAGTGTGCGGGCTGTATCTGGCTGGAATCCAGCAGCGGGCTCCAGGTGTGCCAGTCCAGTTCAAACCGGTTTTCGGGCACCGGGGGAGGTGCCAGTAAAGAGGGCAGATCGGTATCCGGTGCCAGTCCCTGTGGACCCGGCCGCATGCCGATGGTGCCTCCGGTATAGATCACAGCTACCCGGGTCATGTTTCACCGTCCTCCAGAAAACGCAGTACCAGACGGCTGAAGAGCTCGGGCTTTTCCGCATGCAGCCAGTGATCGGTTCCGGGTATCTCACGCAGGCTGGCTTTGGGGAACAATTTCAGCACTGTGTCACGGTGGCCCGGCTGGATATAGCGGGAGATGCCGCCTTTGAGGAACAGCACCGGCCCGTGAAACGGGTGTTCCGCGTGCTGGCCCTGCATGATGGACTCGTAATCCTTCATGATTACATCCAGGTTGAGGCGCCAGCGGAAGGCACCATCGCCTGAGCGTATCAGGTTTTTCAGCAGGAATTGTCGTACGGCCACTTCGGGAACATAAGGTTGCAGCGCCTGATCGGCTTCCTGGCGGCTGCGGATCTGCGCAGGGTCCAGTTTCGACAAGCCCTCGAAAATTTCGGTGTGATGTGGTGGATAGTGCACGGGTGCAATGTCTGCCACAACGATGCGCCGGCAGCGGTCGGGATATTGCAGGGCGAAGGTCATGGCCACTTTTCCACCCATGGAGTGGCCCAGCAGATCGGCGTGTTCCAGACCCTGGTCATCCAGATACTTCAGGACATCGCGTGCCTGGCAGGCATAGCTCATGGAGGGGGCATGGGGTGAGCGCCCGTGATTGCGCAGATCGAGAGCATGGGTACGGAAGCGTTCACTGAGCTGTCGCTGAATCGCACCGAGGTTTTCCAGCGAGCCGAAAAGGCCATGCAAGAGAATCAGGTCCCGGCCCGTACCGCTTTGTTTGGCGTGCAGTTTCAGCATCAATACTCGCTTTCATCGTCGTGTGACTCTATTCTAACAAGGCTTATAAAAAAGTCGCACCCGAGACTTGCGCAAGAACATGAGGAAATCATGAGTACTGAAAAAACCGGAAAGGAGCGGCGCCGGTCACGTCGTTACCCGGCCGCCGAACTGCGGGCAAGCCTGCGCGTCAAGAAAGGACTGTTAAACGAAACCTGGGAAGAAGTGGCGCCGAGTGATTTCAGTCGTCACGGCATTGCGGTGGAAACCGCGGTAGATTTCAAGCTGGCTGATACGGTGCCGCTGTCCATCTCGCTGCACATGGAAATGGGCGTGATCCAGATAGATCGCATCACCGGCATTATCCGGCACAAAAAGCTGTTGGGAAAGCAGATCCGCTACGGCATTGAATTCGACCTTTCGCAGAAGGTGAAGGGAATAGATCTCGATTCCCAGCTGGCGCGGGTTGAAGGCCTGCTGGAGCGTAGTCATAATCTGGCGAAAAGAATAATCGACCAGAACAAGCGCTGACCGCTTCGGAGAACCTGATGCCCGAGTCCCTGCACCATCGCACCTGCAACCTGTGCGAGGCCCTTTGCGGTCTCAGAATTGAAACGCAAGGCGAGGAAATCGTCAGCATCAAGGGGGATCCGGACGACCCCTTCAGTAAAGGCTACATCTGCCCGAAGGCCGTGGCCTTGCAAGATCTGCAATCAGACCCGGATCGTCTGCGCCAGCCCGTGCGGCGCACGGCAGATGGCTGGGAACCGATCTCCTGGGAAGAGGCCCTGAACTACACCGCCCAGCGTATTCTGGAAATCCGCGGTGAGCATGGCCGCGATGCCCTGGGGGTGTACGTAGGTAATCCCAATGTTCACAACCACGGCAACATGCTCTTCATGCTGCCTTTCCTGCGCGCACTCGGCACCCGCAAGCGCTTCTCGGCCACCTCGCTGGATCAGCTGCCGCACATGCTGGCCAATCTCAAGATGTTCGGCCATCAGGGCCTGTTTCCGATTCCGGACATTGACCGTACTGAACTGTTTATCTGCTGGGGGGCGAACCCTCTGGCGTCCAATGGCAGCCTGATGACCGCGCCCGGCATGGATCGTCGTATCAAGGCCTTGCAGGCCCGGGGCGGGCGTATGATCACCGTAGACCCGCGGCGTACGGAAACAGCGAAGAAGGCCGATGAGCACATTTTCATTCGTCCGGGAACGGATGTGTTCATGCTGCTGGCCATGCTGCGTACCCTGTTTGTGCGTGGCTGGGTACAGCCCGGCCCCCTGCGTGACCGCATCAAGGGGCTGGATGAGTTGCGTCGCGTGGTGGAACCATTCCGACCGGAAGAGGTGGCGGAAACCACCGGGGTGTCTGCCGGGCAGATCATCGCCCTGACCGAAACTTTCGCCAGTACGCGCAATGCCGTTCTGTATGGGCGCATGGGCACCAGCGTGCAAATGCACGGTGGCCTGAGCACCTGGCTGATTTACTGCCTGAACATTCTCACGGGTCACCTCGACAAGCGTGGCGGGTTGATGTTTACCCAGCCTGCAATCGACATGGTGGCCATCGGCGCTCTGGCCGGGCAGGTGGGACACTTCGACAAGTACCGCAGTCGCGTCCGTGACCTCCCGGAATTCGGGGGTGAACTGCCGGCAGCCAGCCTTGCGGAAGAAGTGCTCGAGCCGGGTGAAGGCCAGATCCGGGCCCTGGTTACGGTAGCGGGTAATCCGGTGCTTTCGGCGCCAAACGGTACGCAGCTGGACCGTGCCCTTGAAACGCTCGACTTCATGGTCAGCGTTGACATGTACATCACGGAAACCTCTCGCCATGCTGACATTATCCTGCCGCCGACTGGCCCGCTGGAGCGCAGCCACATTGATGTGATCTTCCCGATGGTCGCTGTGCGCAATACGGTGAAATATTCTGAGCCAGTGCTGCCGAAAACGGAGGGAGCCCTTCACGATTGGGAAATCATGCTCGAACTCACGCGGCGTCTGCGCAGCACAACCTTGCCGGATACACTGGCCGCCGAAGCCTGGGCGCTGATCATGAAGCGATTGGGACCGGATGGACTGGCCGACATGATGTTGCAAACCGGGCCTTACGGCCGGGAACTGCCTTTCGCCGAACGCTGGGCACCGACACTGGGTGCCTTGCTGAAAGGGGTGCCGGTGGTGCCGGATATTCTGAAAACACTCTGGGACATCGGCCCGCTCGCCGACAACCACCGCGATCTGCCGAAAAATCTTTCGCTGGCTCGCCTGAAAGAGTCTCCCAGCGGTCTGGATCTGGGGCCACTGCGTCCGGTGATGCCAGAGCGTCTGTACAGTCGGGATGGCTGCATTAACCTGACACCGGATATCTATCTGAAAGGCCTGGTTGGCCTGACTGAAGAACTGGAACAGTCGGAGCCCGGCATGCTGCTGATCGGTCGGCGGCATATCCGTTCCAACAACAGCTGGATGCATAACGCCCGGCGACTGGTCAAAGGCCCGAATCGCTGTACTGCTCTCATGCACCCTGACGACGCCGCGCGGATCGGCGTGGTTGAAGGTGAACCGGTGTGTATTACCTCCCGGGTTGGTCAGGTACACATTCCGGCGGAGCTCACCGAAGACATCATGGCCGGTGTGGTCAGTGTGCCGCACGGCTGGGGGCATCATCGGCAGGGTACCAGCCAGGAAACTGCACGCGCGCATGCGGGCGTCAGCGTCAATGACCTGACCGATGACCTGCGGGTTGATCCGGTCAGCGGCAATGCGGCGCTCAATGGGGTGCCGGTCACAGTATCCAGTGTGAAGCCCCAGCCGAAGACACAGACGACACGCCGCACCCGTCGCAGCAAGTCGGTCTCAGCCACGGCATGAAACAAAAAAACTGTCATTTCAGAACAGGTAAAACCTTATGCACCCCCGTCGTTTTGCTCTCCCCTTACTGGCCGGATCCCTTTCCCTTCTGCTGAGTGCCTGCAGTGAGCCGGAAGCGCCCGAGGCACCTCCGCCTGCCGCCGTTTCCGTGTATGAAGTCAAGGAAGAGGCGGTCAGCCCACGCCGTGAATTTGTGGCCCGTACCGAGGCCTATGCAGAGGCTGGCCTGGTCGCCCGCCTGGAGGCCACCGTTGAGGAAATCCTTTTCAAGGAAGGCGCGCTCGTTGAATCCGGTCAGCTGCTGGTCAAACTGGAGCGCACAACCGCGGCGGCCAGTGCTGAAGAAAGCCGGGCGGAACTCAGTGCGGCGAAGGACGAACTGACTTCGGCCAAGCGCAATCTGGATCGTGGCGAAGAAGTGGCCAAAAAGGGCTTCCTGTCTGCATCTGATCTCGACAAGCTGCGTGACCGTTACAACGAAGCGCGGGCGCGGGTGAAGAGTGCAGAGGCCAATCTCGAAAAAACCGATATCAACCTGGCTTACACCGAAATCCGGGCACCTTTCGACGGCCGCATTGGTCGCATCAACAGTGATGTCGGTAATGTGGTCAACCCCTCTTCCGGGCCAATTGCCGAAATACTCGCGGTCGACCCCATCTATGTGAACTTCAAGGTCAATGAAGGCGAGTTTCTGGAGCACCAGAAACGCGAACAAGCCAGAGGGCCGGATGCCGAGCCTTTGTTTGATCTGCGCCTGAAACTGACAGATGGCGATATTTATGGCGAAACGGGCCGGCTGGATTACACCGACCCACGTGTGGATCCGGGCACCGGTACCGTCAATGTGCGCGCGGTTTTTGCCAACCCGGAGCGTCTGCTTCTGCCGGGCATGTATGTAACCCTGGTGGTTGAGGGCAAATCCGAAGAACAGCATGTGCTGGTGCCACAGGTCGCCGTTCAGGAAAACCAGGAAGGCAAGTTTGTGTTGATCGTGGATGCTGAAAACCAGGTCAAGCAGCGTCTGGTCAAACTGGGCGAGCGACGCGGCCCGTTGTGGATTGTCAGGCAGGGGCTCGACGACGGAGATCAGGTGATCGTCGAAGGCCTGCAGAAAGTGAAGCCGGGCGCCGAAGTCAGTCCGGTGCCCAAAACACTGGATCCGGAAACCGGTGCGCTCTCTGACCTGACGGTGGAATAGCCATGATCAGTCAGACCTTCATAGAAAGGCCCAAGTTTGCCTTCGTCATTTCCATTGTCATCACCCTGGCCGGTCTGATCACGCTGACGCAATTGCCGGTCAACATGTACCCGGAACTGACGCCACCCCAGGTGCAGGTCACGGCCAGCTTCCCGGGCGCCAGTGCCGAAGTGGTGGAAGAGTCGGTGGTCCGGCCGATAGAGCAGGAACTCAACGGGGTTGAGGACATGCTCTACATTGAGTCCACCTCCGGTAACGATGGCACGGCCAACATCACCGTGACTTTTGCCACGGGGACGGATACTGATATCGCTCAGGTAAATGTGCAGAACCGCGTCGCGGTCGCTGAGCCGGTGCTGCCAGATGAGGTCAAGCGTCAGGGTGTCGTGGTTTCCAAGCAGGCGGGCAATATGCTGCTGGGTATCAACCTGTATTCAGAACGCCCGGAGCTGGATGCAATCTTCCTCAGCAACTATGCCTCAAATAACCTGGTGGAAGCTTTGGGTCGGGTGCCAGGTGTGGGTTCCGCCACCCTGATGGGTGCCAAAGACTACAGCATGCGCATCTGGCTGGATCCGGACAAGATGACCGCCCTGGGGGTAACCGTGGCAGAAGTCTCTGCTGCCCTGCAGGAGCAGAACCAGATTGTCGCTGCGGGAAAGCTCGGGGCAGCTCCGATTCCTTCCGGCCAGCAATTCGTCTACAGCATTCAGAGCCAGGGCCGTCTGCCGGATGAAGCCGCCTTTGCAGAGGTGATCCTGCGCGCCAACGAAGATGGCAGCTTTGTGCGCCTGAGGGATGTTTCACGCATCGAGCTCGGTGCGGTTACCTATGAAAGTAATGCCAAGCTCAATGGCCGGGATACGGCCTTCGTGGTTATCTACCAGTTACCGGATGCGAATGCCCTGGATGTGGCAGAGAAGGTCAAGGCCGTTGTGGAAGAGGCTTCCCGCGCATTTCCGGATGGCCTGGAATATGAAGTCATCTACGATACCACCGAGTTTATAACGCGCTCGATCGATGAAGTGGTTGTGACCCTGTATCAGGCAGTAGGCCTGGTTATTCTGGTGGTGTTCCTGTTCCTGCAGAACTGGCGGGCAACCCTGATTCCGAGTATCGCCATTCCGGTTTCCCTGATCGGTACCTTTGCCTTCATGGCGGTGCTGGGATACTCGATCAACACCATCACCCTGTTCGGGCTTGTGCTGGCCATTGGCATCGTGGTTGATGATGCCATCGTCATTATTGAGAACGTGGAACGTCTGCTCAAGGAAGAAAAACTGCCCATCAAGGAAGCGGTGAGCAAGGCCATGCAGCAGGTCACCGGGCCGGTCATTGCCACGACCCTGGTGCTGCTGGCGGTTTTCGTGCCGGTCGGCTTCATGCCGGGCATCACCGGCGAAATCTACAAACAGTTCTCAGTCACCATCAGCGTTGCCGTGATCATCTCTTCCATCAATGCACTGACGCTGAGCCCCGCGCTCTGCGTGACGCTTCTGAAAGGCAATGCCATGAAACCCGTGCGCTGGCTGGCTCCTTTTGAGCGCGGCATCGAAAACACCACTGCCGGGTACAGCCGTGTGGTTTCGGGGCTGCTGCGCAAAGGGGCTGTGGCCGGTATCCTGATGATCGCAGTGCTGGCCGGGAGTGCCTGGCTGTTCAAGAGTGTGCCGACCGCTTTCGTGCCTCCAGAAGATCAGGGCTTCCTGTTTGTGGATGTGCAGTTGCCGGATGCGGCCTCACTGGAACGTACCGATGCGGTATTGGAAAAAGTCACCGAAATTGCCCTGGCCGACCCGGCAGTGACCGACTTCATTTCGGTATCCGGTTTCAGCCTGCTCAGTGGCAGCGGCAGTAACAATGGCCTGGGTATCGTGGTGCTCAAGGACTGGGAAGAGCGCACGGACCCCGCACTGGGGCTGCGCCAGACCATTCCCCGCTTGATGGGTGAGTATTGGGCCTTGCCACAGGCGCAGGTCATGGTCTTTAATTTGCCACCCATACCGGGTCTGGGCACCACCTCGGGCTTCGATTACCGCTTGCAGGACAGCGCCGGTCGTGATCCGACCGTGCTCGCCCAGGTGATGAACGGTCTGATCTACGATGCCAACCAGCAGACAGAACTGGGCCGGGTGTACAGTACCTATCGCGCCGGGGTGCCGCAGTACCTGCTTGAGGTAGATCGCAACAAGGCCAAGACGCTGGGCATCCAGCTTTCCGACGTGTTCATGACGCTGCAAACGCAATTGGGCTCTCTGTATATCAACGACTTCAGCAAGTTCGGCAAGAACTATCGCGTGGTATTGCAGGCCGAGGGTGAATTCCGCAAGGCTCCGGAAGATCTGCAGCACTATTATGTACGCAACGCCAATGGTGAGATGGTCCCGCTGACCACACTGGCCCGGCTCACTCCGATACTCGGGCCGGCTGCGATCAATCATTTCAACCTCAAACGCTCTGTCACCGTGAGTGGTGAGGCGGCTGCCGGTTTTGCCAGTGGCGATGCCATCCGGGTAATGACGGAACTCAGCGAAAAGCTGCCTCAGGGTTACGAGTTTGAATGGGCCGGTCAGACCCGCCAGGAAATCGCAGCCGGTAATCTGGCGCCGGTTATCTTCGGGTTGGCCCTGATCTTTGTGTTCCTGTTCCTGGTGGCACAGTATGAAAGCTGGGGCTTGCCGATTGCGGTTATTGCCTCCGTCCCACTGGCGCTGTTCGGAGCGATGACCGGCCTGTGGGCCGTGGGTCTGGCCAACAACATCTATGCCCAGGTGGGCCTGGTGTTGCTGATTGGCCTGTCAACCAAAACGGCCATTCTGATTGTTGAGTTTGCCATGCAGTTGCGCAGTCAGGGTGTCTCCATCACGGAAGCGGCCGAGCAGGCCGCACGCTTGCGTTTCCGCGCGGTTCTCATGACTGCCTTCAGCTTTATTCTCGGGGTCTTGCCCCTGGTGTTTGCCAGCGGAGCCGGCGCCGCCAGCCGTGTCAGTCTGGGTATGACCGTACTGTCGGGTATGGTAGCGGCCACCGTGCTTGGTACCCTGCTGATTCCGTCCTTCTATCAGGGCGTCCAGAAGCTGCGGGAACGGTTCAAAGGTGAGCCAGAGACATCGCCACAGGGATAATCAGTGGCATCGTCAGCATGGCCAGCAGAGTCTGGGCGCTGATGATGGCGGCCATCAGGGGGGCATCGCCCCCCAGCTGGCGGGCCAGAATGTAGCTTGCGGTTGCCGTCGGCAGTGAGCCAATGATAACCAGCCCTACCAACAGGGGCTGACTTGCACCCAACCAGACACAGACCCCGGCATACATCAGCGGCACCAGCAGCAGCTTGATCATACAGGCGCTGATGAAAACCATGCGCTGCGAACCCACGGCCTTGAGCTGCAGGGCGGCGCCGACGCAGAGCAGACCCAGTGGCAGGGCCATGTTGCCCAGATACCCCATGAGATCCCGAACCGGCTTCGGGTATTCAAAACCGCTCAGGTTGCCGGCCAGGCCAATGACGCAGCCGATGATCAGAGGGTTCTGCAGTATGGTCCGACAGGTCGGCCACCATCCCGGGGATCGTTGTGGATTGACCCGGTCAAATACCAGGATGCAGAGCACGTTCACCCAGGGAATCATGATGGCCATGCAGACGGCCACGACCGCTACCCCGTCGTCTCCCTCCAGGCTCTGCACAGCGGCCAGCCCGAGATAGGAATTGAAGCGGATGCTGCCCTGATACAGAGAAGTCAGAGCCGGCCCGGGTACGGGGCGCAGGCGGTTGAATAACCAGACGCCCAGGCTGACCAGAGCCAGTGTCAGTGGGATCACCAGAGAAGCCGAGGCCAGGATGGTGGGTGGATACTGGGCGTGCGTCAGTTTGTCGATCAGCAGGGCCGGGAACAGAACGTAATACAGCAGCTTTTCCGCCGGAGGCCAGAAGGCCATGCCGGGAAAGTCCGCCCGTTTAAGTGCATAGCCCACCACGATCAGCAGGAAGATGGGCAGCAGGGCCAGCACAATCGTCATGTCGCCAAGCCGCCTAGTCTATGCCAAGCAGTTTGTGAGTCTGCAGTGACAGGCGCCATTGTGGGTGTTGCAGACAGTATTCCAACGCTTTCGCCGTATTTTCGGCCTTCACCGGGTCGCTTCCCGCTATCCATTGTGGGTCGGCCATCGGGCTGAGATAACGCAAAGGGGTCTCAATATTCCGGAAGCGTTCAGGAGGGGCATCAGCCTGCGGATAGACCAGTTTCAGCTCATCGCAGCGGGTGATCAGCAGTTCCGACTTGCCTTTGGGGCTGAGGCAGATCCAGTCCAGCCCCTCGACTGCCGGGCGGGTGCCATTGGTTTCCACCGCGACCTGGAATCCCTGCGCTTTGAATGCCCCCACCAGAGGGACATCCAGTTGCAGCAGCGGTTCACCCCCGGTGCAGATCAGCCAGGAACTGCCATCCGGTGTTCCGGGCCATAAGTCGGCTGCGGCCCGGGCCAGGGCCTCCGGAGTTTCGAAAACACCTCCGTTCTGGCCATCCGTACCGAGGATATCGGTATCGCAGAAGTTACAGACCGCAGTGGCACGGTCACTTTCGCGTCCATTCCAGAGATTGCATTTGCTGAAGCGCACAAACACCGAGGCGCGGCCCTGATGCGCGCCCTCCCCCTGCAGGGAGTAGAACATCTCTTTCACGCGATAGGTCATGTGTCGGCTCCCGCCGCTGTTTCGTAGGGCAGGGGGTCTGTCTGTCCATTGGCGGCAAAAGCTTCCAGGCGTTCCACGCATGAGCCACAGCGACCGCAGGCTTTGTCGCGCCCGTTGTAGCAGGTCCAGGTCTGGCTGTAATCCAGCCCGAGGCGAAGCCCTTCTTCCAGAATCCGGGTTTTGTCCCAGTTCAGATAAGGTGTCAGGATATCGACCGGTTCGTAGTCTGACACGGCCGCGACGGCCCGCATGCGTTCCACAAATTCCGGGCGGCAATCGGGGTAGATGGCATGATCTCCGCCATGGGCCCCATAGGCAACTGCCCCGGCTTTCTGGCTGATCGCATAGCTGATCGCCAGGGACAACATGACCATGTTGCGGTTTGGCACCACCGTAGCGCGCATGTTGGCATCCGCATAATGTCCTTCGGGTACAGCCGTGTCACTGGTGAGCGCGGATTCTCCCAGCAGCCCCTGAATGGCGCGAATGTCGGCTATCTGGTGCTTCAGTCCCAGACTTTCGCAAACCTGACGCGCACACTCGAGTTCGCGGGCATGGCGCTGGCCGTAGTGAAAGGAAACCGGCAATACCGTGTTTCCTTCGCTCAGCAGGCGGTTCAACAGCGTAAAAGAGTCCATACCACCCGAGTAAATCACGACAACAGGCTTGTGTATCGGGTCGTTTTGATCATGCATCAGGCAATTCCGGCTAAATTCGGTTCCGCAGTTTACCAGAGCGTCGCCACTGGGTTACATTGATAGGATAGAAGTTTCTGCTATAGCTGTAATAACCAGAACAACAACAATGAGGCTAAGCCGTGAACTCAGATGCTGCTTCCACCCGCACTTCTCTCGTTCTCACTATGATTGTCGCCGTCGCCGTGGTGACGGCTTTGTTGTGGCCGCAGGAAGAAGCGCCGCAGCCGGAACCACAGGTCGAATGGTTTGAAGCCCTGCCTGCTGCCAGCGCCGGTATCGCCAGCGAACGCAAGGCCCAACCCTCGGAAGACACCGGGATCAGTCCGCAGGACTGGATCGCGGCTGCCGAGCAGGCAGAATCCTGGCTGGCCGCGCCGGAAACCGGTGAATTCAAGGCCATGCGAGACACACTTACCGAGGCCCTGATTGGTTCGGATCGTTTTGATCGCTACCCCAATCCGGTGACCATCGACCTGCAAGCCTACGACAATCGTGACACCATCAAATATCTGGTTGAGTCACGTCCTGGCATCATGTCGATCATTTACTATAGCGAAGTGGCCAACGAGCCTGCTATGGTCGTCTATTGGCCCGAAGTGACTGGCGATAATCTGGTGTATACCCCGCTTGGCGGTACCTCAGCCAAGGCTTTGTCAGACTGGGTTCGAGATCAGGTTGCTCTGGCCGCCGGCGACTAGAGAACCGGAAACTGAGCCGACATAAGAGCGGGCCGGCAGGAAGCCGGCCCGACCCATAATAAAAACGGCATATTTGAAGCGTAGAGTTTACGGAAACGGACTTCTGGATGGTTGTAGTTTTTGAACCCGATATTTATTGACTTTGAGGCATCCAGCCTCGACCTGATCAGCAGCTACCCGATTGAGGTGGGCATCAGCCTGCCCGACGGTGAGATACACAGCTGGCTGATTCGCCCTGCACCCTTGTGGACTGATTGGTCAGAACAGGCGCAGCGGGTGCATGGCATCACCCGGGATCTTCTGGTCAACGAAGGTACCAACGCCATCGAGGTGGCGGAAACACTGAATGAACTGATTCCTGATACTTGCTACTGCGATGCCTGGACGCATGACAGCTTCTGGTTGCACCGTCTGTTCCGGGCAACGCGCATCAAGCCACGCTTCGAGCTGGAGTCCGTGGTTCAGCTGCTGGATGATGCGGAAGTGGTTCGCTGGTCTGGCCTGCGCCGCCAGATAATCGAGGAAACCGGTCTCGATACCCATCGCGCCGGCAACGATGCGCGCATTCTTTTGCAGACCTGGCAGCGACTCAGGTCGGAATAACCCGCCCCGGTGCCCTGATGGTCTGCAGCAGGTTCTGCTTCAGCCAGGCCAGGGCCGGTGAGCTGTCCTGGTCCCGGTGCCAGTACAGAAAATATTCGAGTCGCGCGCTGGCTTCCGGAAAGGGCCGCATGACCAGGCCCAGTTCCCGGCTGATGGGCAGAGCGAAACTGCGCGGCAGGGACAACAGCAGATCGCTGCTGGCCACCATCATGGCTGCACTGAAGTAATGCGCACTGCGTACCTGCACCCGTCTTCGCAGGCCGCGTCTGGCGAGAATCTGGTCCTCCAGCCCCAGTCCCTGTTCCCGCGACGACACCTGGATGTGGGGCCAGGCCAGCAAGGCCTGCATGTCCCAGGCCTCTGACAAGGCCGGGTGCTCACTTCGCAGCAGACAGACCAGGTCGTCTTCCAGCACCTTTTCATGAATGACCGAGTCATCATGTGCCACCCAGGCATCCGCCGCCAGATCAATGCGGCCACTGGCCAGTTCATGCACCAGCTTTTCACGGCTGATGCTCAGGCAATTGAAACGCACTTCCGGTGCCTCGGCCTGACAGCGCTGCACCAGAGGTGGCATCAACAGTGCTTCCATCATATCGCGCAGACTCAGGCGAAAAGTTTCCTGCAGGCGGCCGGGTTCAAAGTGCCGGGAGGTATCCACACCCTGTTGTAACTGGGCCAGTGCCAGCCGTACCGGCCCGATCAGCTGATTGGCCATGGCCGTCGGTCGCACCCCTCGCCGGGAACGCTGGAACAGCTCGTCATCCAGCGCCGTGCGCAGACGCGCCAGAGCGTGGGAAACTGCCGGCTGGGTCAGGTGCAGGGCGTCGGCCGCCGCCGTGATACTGCCCTCGCGGTAGATGGCTTCGAATACCGGGAACAGGTTGAGGTCCAGGCGATGCAGGGGAGTCATAAGATATGCGCCTCGTTAATAATAGGGTATCCATCTTATTCATTGGAACCATGATAGATGTTTGCCTACACTGGTGCCAACCATGAGGCTGGAGAGAGCAACCATGCACTTCGAATATACCGACAAAACCAAAGGCAATATCAAGCGCGTTCGCGAATTTATCCGCGACCGGATCATTCCTGCCGAGACTGCCTATTTCGATCATCTGAAGCAGGAAGGTCAGGCCTGGACCCAACCGCCGGTCATGGAAGAGCTCAAGGCAGAAGCCCGGGCCGAAGGCCTGTGGAACCTGTTCCTGCCCGAGCCGGAATTCGGGCCAGGTCTGAGCACGCTGGAGTATGCCCCGCTGGCTGAAGAAATGGGCTGGAGCTTCATTGCACCGGAAGTCTTTAACTGTAATGCGCCGGACACCGGCAACATGGAAGTCCTCGCGCGCTACGGCTCCAAGGCCCAGCAGGAAGAATGGCTGACGCCGCTACTGGCAGGCGAAATCCGTTCGGCCTTTGCGATGACCGAGCCAGGTGTGGCCTCCTCCGATGCCACCAACATGGAAGGCACCATCATTGCGGATGGCGATGAAGTGGTCGTGAATGGCAGAAAATGGTGGACCACCAATGCCGGCCATCCTAACTGCAAATTCTTTATCTTCATGGGATTGACGGATCCTGAAGCCGGTCGCCATGTGCGCCACTCCATGGTCATCGTGCCCAAGGACACGCCCGGCGTGACCGTGAAGCGCATGCTGCCGGTCTTCGGTCACTACGATAACCCTTACGGCCACGGCGAAGTGTGGTTCGAGAATGTGCGGGTGCCCAAGGAAAACATCATCGCTGGCCTGGGCCGGGGCTTCGAGATCGCCCAGGGCCGTCTGGGGCCGGGACGCATTCACCACTGCATGCGGGCCATCGGTGCCGCCGAGCGGGCCTTGCAACTGATGTGTGAGCGTGCCGTGAGCCGGGTGGCTTTCGGCAAGCCCATCGCCAAACTGGGGGGCAACCCCGACATCATCGCCAACGCCCGGATTGACATCGAAATGGCCCGTCTGCTGACGCTGCAGGCGGCCGACAAAATTGACCGCATCGGCGTGTTTGGGGCCATGACCGATATCTCCGCGATCAAGGTGGTCGCTCCCACCATACTGCAGCGCATTGTCGATCAGGCCATCCAGATGCATGGCGGTGGCGGTGTCTCTGATGACGACTTCCCGCTCACAGCCTTGTTTGCCTATGCCCGTGTGCTTCGTCTCGCGGATGGCCCCGATGAAGTGCATCGTGGCATGATTGCCAAACTCGAGCTGAAAAAATACAAGGAGTCTCGCGGATGAGCCTGAATGATCAAGCTGGTGACGTTCGTCAGGGCGAAGAACTCGACATTACCAAAGTCGAAACCTGGATCAAGGACAAAATTCCAGGCCTGGAAGGCAACATGCGCGTCAGCCAGTTTCCAGGGGGGGCCTCGAACCTGACCTACCTGCTCACCTTCGATAACCGTGACCTGGTACTGCGTCGTCCACCTTTCGGAAAGAAAGCCAAGTCGGCGCATGACATGGGCCGCGAATTCACGGTCATGAAGGGTCTGCAGTCCGTTTACCCTTACGTTCCGGAGATGCTGGCGTTTGAAAGCGATCCGGAGGTGATTGGTGCCGATTTCTATGTGATGGAGCGTCTCGACGGCATCATCTTGCGTACCAATCTGCCCAAGGGCATGACTCTGGAGCCCGAAGCCGCGAAACAGCTCTGCCACAACATGGTGGATCGTCTCGTCGATCTGCACCAGGTGGACTGGGCCTCGACCGAGCTCAAGAGCCTGGCGCGGCCCGGCGATTTTGTGGAACGCCAGGTCGATGGCTGGTGCGACCGATTTACCCGCGCCCGTACCGATGACGTACCGGCCTACACCGAAATCATGAACTGGCTGAAGAACAATCGCCCCGCACAGATGGCCCAGTGCCTGGTTCACAACGACTACCGGTTTGACAACCTGGTACTGGATGCGGACAACCCGATGAACATCATCGGTGTGCTTGACTGGGAAATGGCCACCATCGGTGACCCATTACTGGATCTGGGCAACAGTCTGGCCTACTGGGTTGAAGCGGGTGATCCGCCACCCATCCAGATGATGCGCCGTCAACCGACGCATCTGCCCGGCATGCTGACACGTCAGGAACTCGTGGATTACTACCTCGAACGCAGCGGCTACCCGGTTGAGGATTTCCGCTTCTACGAAGTTTTTGGCATCTTCCGGCTGGTCGTCATCATCCAGCAGATCTACTACCGCTACTTCCATGGCCAGACCCAGGACAAGCGCTTTGCCGGCTTTGGTCAGCTGGTGAACTTCCTGGCCGGTCATATCGCCAGGCGGATTGAAAGCTGATGGCTTCCATCTATCTGGTTCGTCATGGTCAGGCCAGTTTCGGCAGCAGCCACTATGACCGCCTGTCTGCCCGGGGTCGCGAGCAGGCCACACTGCTGGGTCGCTATTGGCAGGATCGGGGCCACCACTTTGATCGTGTCGTCTGCGGGGATCTGGAGCGCCAGCGCGATACCGCCGATCTGGCGCTGGCGGAAATGCCGGGGGCTTCCCCGAAGCGCCAGGAAGACACCCGCTTCAATGAATTCGACCATGAAAAAGTCGCGGCCCTGATGCTGCCGCGTCTGGCCACCAGAGACGAACAGGTGGCTGCGTTTGTGGCGGGTCAGATTGACCGCAAGGCCAACTTCCAGCATGTCTTTGAAAAAATCGTGACGGAATGGACCTCACAAGATGACTGGGGCAGTGAGATGGAATCGTGGAGCCAGTTTGTCGCTCGGGTGAATACCGGGCTGGAAGCGCTGATTGACTCTGCTGACGCCGGTGAAAATGTATTGGTCGTCACATCCGGTGGCCCGATCACAGCCATGCTGGCGCGTCTGCTCAAACTGAGCCCGGAGACTGCATTCGAGCTCAACTGGTCCATCGCCAATGCCTCGGTCACCAAGATCCGATTCAACCGCCAGGGGCGTCGTTCACTGGCTTATTTCAACCACTATGCTTATCTTCAGTCAGGGGCGGATACCTCCCTGATCACGCTACGCTGAGAACAAGGAGTAAAACACGCATGAGTCAGAACCTGTTTGATTTGAGCGGCCAGACCGCCCTGGTCACCGGCGCCAGTCGCGGCATCGGTGAAGCCGTTGCCCGCGTCCTGGCCGCCTATGGTGCCCATGTCATCGTATCCAGTCGCAAGGAAGACGATTGTGAAGTCGTGGCGGCGTCTATCCGCGAAGCCGGTGGGTCTGCCGAAGCGATGGGCTGTCATATCGGAGATCTGGAACAGATTTCTGCCCTGTTCGAGCGCATCAAGGGCAAGCACGAACGTCTGGACATTCTGGTGAACAACGCCGCCGCCAACCCCTATTTCGGTCATGTGCTGGATACCGATGTAACGGCTTTCCAGAAGACGGTGGATGTGAACATCCGTGGCTATTTCTACATGTCTGTGGAAGCCGGAAAAATCATGCGTCAGCAGAAGTCTGGCAAGATCGTCAATGTGGCCTCAGTGAACGGCGTGATCCCCGGTCACTTCCAGGGTATTTACTCCATCACCAAGGCGGCCGTCATCAGCATGACCAAGACTTTCGCCAAGGAATGTGCCGGTTTGGGTATCCGCGTGAATGCACTGCTGCCAGGGGGTACCGACACCAAGTTCGCCAGTGCCCTGACCCAGAATGACGCCATCCTGAAAACCCTGCTGCAGCACGTACCCATGAACCGCATTGCCGAACCCGCAGAAATGGCCGGCACGGTACTGTATCTGGTGAGTGATGCCTCGAGCTATACCACTGGCACTGCCATTAATGTCGACGGGGGCTACCTGATCGGCTAACCGAACGGGCTATCTGCTGCTGGAGCCACCAGAGGAGGGTGGCCCCGGCGGGCACTGATTCCGCTTTTTCCACTGGCTCTGACTAAAAATCTGAACCCCTGTGTATTAGGCTTGTACTGAGCCCGAAGGTTTCGACCTTGCGGCAAGCCATTCATGGATAACAAAAAAAGGGGAACAGATTGGCACTCTTCGCGCTGATCACAACAGCCTTCCTGGCACTTGCCACCCTTCTGCCCATGTTCCGTCTGACCCACTGGAGCGTGCGTGCCTTTGACTTCCCGCGAGTACAGTTGTTGTGCCTCATGGGCTTGAATCTGGTGCTTGTGGCGCTGCTGGTAGGTTACGGACGGCTGCTCGGCGTGGCATTGGGCCTGGTTACCCTGATCGCCATGGGGTGGCAAGCCTGGTGGATTCTGCCCTATACCCGTTTCTGGTCGCAGGAAGTCGAAACGGCAGAACCCGGCTCGGATGAAACCCGCCTGCGCATCATGACGTCCAACGTGCTGATGACCAATCGTGACAGCAGCCGTCTGCTTGCTCTCGTAAGAAAACATCGTCCGGACGTGCTGGTGACGCTGGAGACTGACCAGTGGTGGCAGGAACAGCTGGCGCCGCTGGAAAAGGACATGCTCTATACCCTTCAGTGCCCCCTGGACAACCTCTACGGCATGCATGTGTATTCCCGGCTACCGCTGCAGGATCCGCAGATCGACTATCTGGTAGAAGACAAGATACCTTCCATGTCGGCGATGCTGATTCTGGAAAACGGCACGGCGGTACGGACCCACTTCCTGCATCCGGCGCCGCCGAGCCCCACGGAAAATACTTTCTCCAGCGAACGGGATGCCGAACTGATCGTGGTCGCCAGTGCCCTGAAGGATGAGACACGGCCGGTGGTGGTAACGGGAGATCTGAATGATGTGGCCTGGTCCCCCACCACGCGCCTGTTCCGCAAACTCAGCGGGCTGCTCGACCCCCGTATAGGCCGGGGCATGGTCAACACCTTTCATACCCAGTATCCCTTCATGCGCTGGCCCCTCGATCATCTGTTTCACAGTGATCATTTTGCGGTGGGTCGAATCGGACGGCTGGAAGACATTGGCTCAGACCATTTTCCCCTGCTGGTCGATCTGGTACTGCGCCGCAATCACAGCGAACAGCGCTCGGGTATCGACGCGGATTCGGAAGACCGGGAACTTGCGGATGAGATAGCAGAAGAAGAAGGAGTGGACGAAGGGGATGTGCCGAAGCCTCAGAATTGAGGGCTGTGTAGGTGAGGTTCAAGGATTTATGGCGTGCTCCAGACCGTAGAATTAGCTGCCATCATGATCTATCATGAAGCTTCAAGATGAAGCTTGATGGAGACTGTTATGCCTTCTGCTGCTCGTGAAAAGTTTTCCTCTCAGGCCGCGCCAGAGGTTCTGGCTGCTCTGCGCCAGATTGCTGAACGTCAGGGACGCCAGTTTCAGGCGGTACTGGATGAAGCTCTGCGTGATTATATTGACCGGCAGCAGAAAGAGCAGCCGCGTCGCCATGTCATGGACGCCTTTGCATCCAGTCTGGATGAGTTCGACAGTCTCTACCGGGAGTTGGCCAAGTAACTCATGGCCCGGGATTACCTCACCGTCGCAGACGATCAGTAATACAGCT
>JAUIAZ010000279.1 GCA_030427465.1 Gammaproteobacteria bacterium
TATTGACCTTTTCCATATCCAGCCCGGATTCCTGTACGGCCAGCATGGTTACCATGGCGAAGGCTTCATTGATCTCGAACAGATCCACTTCTTCCTTCGACCAGCCGCTTTTGTCCAGAACCTTCTGTAGGGCGCCAATAGGCGCCAGCGTAAATTCTTCCGGCGCTTGGGAGTGGGTGGCGTGCGCAACGATCCGCGCCAAAGGTTTCAGGCCGCGTTTCTCAGCCTCTGCGGCAGAGGCAATGACCAGGGCTGAAGCGCCATCGGAAATGGAGCTGGCATTGGCTGCGGTTATGGTGCCGTCCCTCTTGAACGCTGGGCGCAGGGAAGGGATCTTGTCCAGATTGGCGTTGCCCGGCTGTTCATCGTGCTTTACCAACGCCTCGCCTTTGCGACTCTTGATGGTGACAGGCACGATTTCGGCAGCCAGTTCACCGCTCTCGATGGCTGCCTGGGCGCGCTCCAGAGAGCGGATCGCGTACTCGTCCATGGCTTCGCGTGTCAGGTTGTAGCGATCGGCGACTTCCTGGGCGAAAGATCCCATCAGTCGTCCGCTGGCGGCGTCTTCCAGGCCGTCCAGGAACATGTGATCCTTGATTTCGCCGTGCCCCATGCGCAGCCCCTGGCGGGCTTTTTCGATGACATAAGGGGCATTGGACATACTTTCCATTCCGCCGGCGACAATCAGGTGGCTGCTGCCGGCTTTGATTGCATCCCATCCCTGCATCACAGCTTTCATGCCGGATCCGCACAGTTTGTTGATGGTGACGGCGCCGGTGGAAGACGGTATGCCGGCCTTCAGCATGGCCTGTCGCGCGGGGCCTTGCTTGAGCCCGGCCGGCAGGACACAGCCCATGATCACTTCATCAACCGACTCGCCTGGCAGGTTAGCGCGCTTGAGGCTCTCCTCAATGGCCACGGCGCCCAGCTCCGGGGCACTGACACTGCTCAGACTGCCCTGGAAACCGCCCATTGGCGTTCTGGCGCCCGAGAGGATGACCACATCAATATCGCTCATTTTTTTCTCCTTTTTCAGAATCTTGTCTATTCTAACAAATCAGGGGTAATGGAGCGATCCAGACGGGCATGAGGTCAGGTCGGCGGCTCCCTCAACGAATCGGCGGGCTCTGATTGGTGGAGCCACAGTTAAGCGTCTATAGTTACAACACTTGGTGTTCAGACAAATCCGGTGAATCCGGTAAAAACAATCACGGAGTAGCACTCGATGATAAGAAAAAGTCAGCGTAGTCCCCAATGGGTCAAATGGCCGCTGGCGGCGGCGGTCGCAGCGACCCTCTCTGCTCCCGCGCATGCCTTTCAGTTTATGTTGGGAGAGATTGAAGGCTCCCTGGACACGACCCTGACCGCGGGTGCAAGCTGGCGGGTTTCTGACCGGGACAAGGATCAGTTGGCACAGGGTAACCTGGGGGGTAACGCACCGTTCTCAACCACTGGTGCTTCGACCAGTAACTCAGACGACGGTAACTGGAATTTCAAGAAAGGCGAGACCTACTCCAAAATCATCAAAGGCACGACAGACCTGCTCCTGCAGTATGAAGACATGGGAGCCTTTACCCGTCTGCGTTACTTTTATGACAAGGAATTGATGGATGAAGGGCGGGCCTACGACAATGTGGGGCAGACCCGTCCGCTGAACGATGACACACTGGACAATGCCGGCGCAGACGCCTATTTCCTGGATGCCTATGTCTGGTATGACCTCTGGCTCGGGGAGACGCCGGTCAACCTGCGCTTCGGTAAGCAGGTGATCAGCTGGGGTGAGAGCACCTTCCTCTTTGGTGGTGCCAGCGTGATCAACCCGATTGACGCCTCTGCCGCCCGGGCACCTGGTGCGGAAGTCAAAGACGTCCTGCTGCCTGTGAACATGTTTTATACCTCCATCGGCCTGACCGAAGACCTGACAGCAGAACTTTTCTATCAGCTGGAGTGGGAAAAGACCCGCCCGGATGGCTGCGGTACCTTCTTCTCCAACTCCGACGTAGGTGCTGACGGCTGCGGCCCGATTCTTCTGGGTGGACAGACACCAGAGAGCGTGGTTCTGGCCCAGGGGCTTTTTGTCGATCGCCTGGCTGACCAGGAAGCGGATAACGATGGACAGTTCGGCGTGGCTTTCCGCTGGTACGCACCGGAGCTGGGTGATTCGGAATTCGGCTTCTACTATATCCGTTACCATAGCCGCTTGCCTTATGCGAGTTTTGTGATCAACCAGCCCGGCGAACTGGCCAGCTACTTTGTCGAGTATCCCGAAGATCTGCAGAGTTTTGCTGTCAGCATGAACACCACGCTGGATAGTGGCTGGTCAGTGGGCGCTGAGATGAGCTTCCGTCCGGATCTGCCTGTTGCCCGGAACGGTTTCGAACTGACCGCGGCCAGTAATACCATTGGTCGGGATGTTAACTACGGTGCTTTCAACGAAGAAGCCGAAAGCCTGGGTGGCGGTATCCTCAAAGGTTACGAAGAGCTGGATGTCTGGCAGGTTCAGGCCACGTTCATAAAGTTCTTCGACCAGGTCATGGGTGCCAGCCGACTGACTTTTGTTACTGAAATCGGTGCTATTTACGTGCCGGATATCGAAGATGATGACCGCTTCGGGCGTGACAGTACCTTCGGCGTAGGGCCGAATGAAGGGTATGCCGCTGACCCGGATGGTGGGGTAGGTACACCGTGTGAGAGTCCTGCTGCCAACATCAACAGCTCCTTCTGTGAAAACGAAGGCTTCACCACCCAGTTCAGTGCCGGCTACCGGATGCGGGCTTCGCTGGAATACAGTGACGTTTTCGCCGGTATCAACCTGACTCCCACCCTGACCTGGAGCCATGATGTAGAGGGCTATGCGCCAGAACCCGGCGGACAGTTCCGTGAAGGTTCGATGGCAGTTGGTTTGAGCCTGCGTGGCGTGTACCTTAACAAGTACTCCGGTACGATTGGTTACACGAACTATTTCGGAGGCGAGCCGTATAACTTCCTCAATGATCGCGACAACGTGTCTGCAAGTGTGTCGGTCTCTTTCTGAGGAATCATGATGAATAATAATGGTGTGTGGGGTTATCGAATGAATCTCAAAACAATACTGGCTGGCAGCGCCATCGCTCTGGCAGTTCACGCAGGCAGTGTCCTGGCCAAACCGGGCGCGGATGAAGTTGCCAAGCTTGGCAGCACTCTGACGCCTGTGGGCGCTGAAAAAGCGGGGAATGCGGATGGCAGCATACCCGCCTGGGACGGAGGTCTGACTAATCCCCCGGCGACAGATGGTGTCAATCTGCCTAATCCTTTTGGCGGTGAGTCTCCGCTGTTCGAGATAACCGCTGGTAATGTGGGGCAATACAAAGACAAGCTCTCTCCGGGGCAGGTTGCCATGCTGGAGAAGTACTCAACATTCAAGATGAGGGTGTTCCCGAGTCACCGAAGTGCTGTGTTCCCGCAGGAACTATACGATGCCGCCAAAAAGAATGCCGGTAACGTAGAGCTGGTTGCCGGAGGAAACGGAACCACGCCCTACGAAGTGGCAGTTCCTTTCCCTATCCTGTATGGCAGCGATTCAGACAAGGCCCTTCAGGTCATGTGGAACCACGTTACACGCTGGCGGGGTGGCACACTGGAGCGTCAGGTTGTGCAGGTCACCCCCTTGCCGAATGGCGATTTCGCGCCGGTCAAGTTCCTGGAGAGCGTGGGCTTCGCATCGGATCTGACCGATGGGGCGGAAGTTGTGAAGGCTGACCCGAACGTGATTTTCTACTTCAAGCAGGAAATTACCGCACCTTCGCGGCTGGCCGGTAACGTACTGCTGGCACATGAAACGCTGGATCAGGTGAAAGAACCCCGACGGGCATGGATTTATAATGAAGGCCAGCGTCGTGTACGTCGTGCTCCTCAGGTGGCTTATGATGGTCCGGGGACGGCATCAGATGGTTTGCGTACGACTGATAACTTCGACATGTGGAACGGTGCACCCGATCGCTATGACTGGAAGTATGTTGAAAAGAAGGAGATGTATATCCCCTATAACAATTACGACCTGATGAGCCGTGACCTGACCTATAACGATATTGTTCGCCCGGGTCATCTGAATCCGGACTTGTTGCGCTATGAACTGCACCGGGTGCACGTGGTTGAGGCGACCCTGAAATCCGGCCAGCGTCATATCTATGCCAAGCGCGTGTTCTACGTGGATGAGGATACCTGGCAGGTTTCAGTGGTTGACCACTATGATGGCCGCGGGCAAATGTGGCGGGTCGCAGAAGGTTACAACGTGATTTTCTATCACGTGAAAGTACCCTGGTATGCTGCAGAATCCTTGTATGACCTGTTGTCCGGTCGTTACCTGACCAACAGCCTGACGAACGAAGAGCCCAAGCCCTACGATTTTGAGATTGAGGCCAGCTCCAAGGAATTTACCCCGGCTGCCTTGAGGCGCTCCGGCCGTAAATAGCCAGCGGATATCAGCACAGCAAACGCCAGCTTCAGAGCTGGCGTTTTTTATGGTCTTTACCCAGTTGCTCCAGCAGAGCGTCTTTCTCTGACCACAGCTCGCCCACCCATTGCTGGAATTCATTCCGGTATTGCTCGTCGTTGGCATAGTCCCGGTTCCGGTACCTGGCCGGAATGGGGGCTACATCAGCGACCACATAAACCTCCCGGATACGCCCGTTGATGAAGTTCCAGAAGCCTGGCACGGTGTAGGGATAATAAATGGTCAGGTTGATCATGGTATCGAGCTCTTCTCCCATGGCACCCAGTACAAAGGCCGCACCACCCGCCTTCGGCTTCAGCAGGTGCCTATAGGGCGATTGTTGTTTCGCATGCTTTT
>JAUIAZ010000280.1 GCA_030427465.1 Gammaproteobacteria bacterium
CGTGTTTCCAGGTCGACGGTCATCAGAAAGGCTGGCTGCTGATCATCCTGCTGGAAAACCGCCACAAAGGGGGCTTCCTGGCCTGGTTCCGGCACCTGGGTTATCAGAGCACCAATAACCAGCAGCAGACTGGCGGCCAGGGCAAAGCCACTGTAAGCCGCTGCTTTCCAGTTCTTCAATTGTTGATGCAAGGAATCACGAGATGAATCTATCACTGCATCAAGACGCTCTTCAATCTTGCCGAAAACCAGCTCGCCTGGCTGCAACGGCTCCACTTCTTCCAGCATCGGGGACAAACGATCTTCCCAGGCCCGAATCATTGCCTCAAGTTCGGCATCAGACAGACGATCACGCTCAACCCGTTCACGTTCCGCCTGTTCGAGTGTCCCGAGGACATATTCTGCGGCTAGCATTTCTTTAGGGTTCATACGCCCCCCAGACATAACTTCAGCTGTTTCAGGCTACGGTGCAACCAGGTTTTAATGGTGCCGACCGGCTGTTCATACAGCTCGGCAAGTGTCTGTCTGGAAACACCGTCGAGATAAGCGTGCCGGATAATGGAGGCCTGCGGCTCACTGACCTGGGAAAGACAATCGTCCAGTCGCCCTATCCTGCGACTCGAGTCAAGGGCGCGCAGAGGTGACACTTCTGCCCTGTCAGAGACCTGCTCAGGATCAGCATCCTCCTGAACAGGAAGAGACCGTTTCCTTAACTCATCAATGGTCATGTTGCGGGCAATCGCTGCCATCCAGGTAATGGCGGCTCCCTGCGTCGGACGATAATATCCGGCTTTTTCCCAGATACGGATGTAGACATCCTGTAGTAACTCTTCGCCACGCTCGCGATTTCCGATCAGGCGGTAAATAATGCCAAATAGCTTTCGGCAAGTGCTTTGATACAGTGCTTCAAAAGCAGCCCGGTCGCCCTCAGCGACTTTCGCCAGCAATGAGATCAGGAGGGCAGCACCTGCGTCTGCCTCCTGACTATCCGCCTCAGTCATGTTTTCTCTGATGTGCAGGTTATGAACCATGACTATAGGTTACTTCACGTGCATCGGAAAGAGCAGGTCTTCTCAGGGCTGATTTACATGGGCCGGTATCAGAGCCACGCTTTCTGCTGATGTCAGCGCGATAGAAGCGGAAGGTGCAAGGTCTCCGCCCGGGCTCAACAGGATGTTGTCGAATCGCAACACGGCGCTGTTCGACTTTTCAGCGACATAAGCATGTTCTCCATCAAATGTCAGATCCACCGGATTCCCCAGGTTAGTCGATGCACCCGAAATTCTTACACTGATATCAGTCAGGCCGGATGCGGCGGCAGCGCCTGGAAGAACATAAAGACTGCCATCTGCGGCACTGGCCGGGTCTGCGACATCACTCACCAGCAAAGAGTCGGACACCGGATCGTAATCAATGCCATGCAGGTTGGTTGGCGCAGCAATCGCCACCCCGGAAACAGCAGGCTGAATCAGGCGGGACTCGGCTGCAATATTCGATGAACCTGAGCGCCATTGCGTGTAAACCTGATCGAAGACTGCCACTTGGCCATTAGTCAGAGAAACGAAGGCCCGATCACTCTCAGGGTCGTAGTCAACGTCCCAGGGCTGCTGTCCGGCGCTGATGTTCAGGGTCAGAAGCGGGGCCACATCACCACTCGCACAGGAAGAGAATACCCGGATGGCAGGCGAACCTGCGTCAACATCAGCAACAAAAACGAGCCCAAGTTCACTGGCGATGTCCAGCCCTTTCGGGGCAACCAGCCCGGTATTGCTGCCGGTAATCACACGATCACGGGAAGGGGTGAATGCTTCACCATCCCGCTGGGTGGCAACCCGGTTCGCTATCAGGATCCCGCCGTCTGTTCCATCATCATAGGTGGCATAGACATCACCCAGTCGGTCCAGCGTCACACTTTCCAGTCCCAGGCTGGTATCATACGAAGCCACTTCACTGGCCAGCGAAGTCGTTAACCGCGATATCTGGCCGCTGGTCGGTCCGGCGACGGACGGGTTGCTGCTGGCAAGAAGCCCACGAATGGTACTCCGGTCGGTTGTATCCGAAGTATCAGCCGCAGCCAATGCAGCGCTGACCTCCACCAGAGACTCAGGCTTGGTCGCGCTTGTGACCAGCTCCGGCGCAACATCTCCGCTGGCGCCATTAAAAATATTCCGGAACACCAGGATCGCATCGTTGGATTTTTCAGCCACACGCAAATCACTGCCGCTTAAAACAATATCCACCGGATTGCCCAGCATTGTCTCAGGCCCGCTGATCTGCCGGTCAACGCTCACCAGCCCATCGGCCGACGAGGCATCTGATATCACAAAAATGGCCCCATCATCGGCAAGCGCAGCATCGCCCACATCACTGACAATCAGTCTGTTACCCGCTGCGTCGTAAACTATTCCGTGACTGTTGACGGATATCTGCGTACCGCCTGAATCCGCAGGAATGATCGTGCGGTCGAGGTTGCCGGAGAAGCCATTGGCGACATAATTGTCTATGACACCAATACTTCCATCAGTCAGGGCGATGAAGAGGCGATCCCGGGTTTCATCGTAATCCAGATCCCAGGGTTTCACAGCGAGAGCGGAAGTGGCGACAGGTGTCGCATCTCCACCGGCACTGCTTCCGAAAACGGAAATCAGGGTTGCATTGAAATTGGCCACCATGACCAGACCGGCTTGAGGGGCCAATGCAATGCCCTTGGGATTCAGCAGTCCGGTGGAGACGCCCGCCAGTTCACGGTCCCTGTCACTGCTGAACATCCCGGCATTGCCACGCGCCTGTGCGCTGCAGACAAAACGCAGCGCATGCTCATCATTCAAGTCAGAAGCCTGGGTGAGGTGCCCGGAACGATCCAGGACTACCCCCTCATTGGCACCAGTACTGAAACTACTCGCCACAGCCCCATTCTGATCAATGGTATCAAGCATGCCTGTGTTGGTGCTGCCATTCTTCGCCACCAGGAATGTGGCGGCAGGCAGTCCTGCTGCACCGTCTGCGCCCGGCTGACCATCCTCGCCATCATCTCCAGAGCACGCGCTCAGACTGACGGCTACGGCCAGGGCGGTCATTGGCATAGCCAGCATGCGAACACCAGATTTCCACTGATCGAAAGCCGTTTGCTGGTCTCCGGTATGGTCTCTGTTGCAATGAGTAGCACAGTTCTTAATTTCGTTTATCATCGTTGTTCCCCATCTTCTTCTGATTAGGCCGCAAAAAAATCAGCTTCTGCGGATGCCGGTCTGAATCTTTTCAGTCCAGTCGTGCGGAGCTACGGAGCAACCGCAAACGGGTTTCAGAAAAAGTGAAAAAAATTCCGGGTGGTCAGAAAGCCCATGAAATATCCCTGAACATCATGGAGAAATCGTAAGGCCCTGTGCTTCTCCATCCGAATTCTCTGTCGTACTGTGTTAATACCTAGCGGGTTCTACCAAACGGCGAATGACGGTTTATCTTTACAGACACACAGTAATTATCAGGGGCTGCCTGTTACTTCTTGTCGCCATTTTCAGCGGCTGCAGCTTCCTGAGCCCGGGTCCCGAGTCTGCCCGCGAGGCCTACTGGGAAAGTCTGGAGGAAGCCGGTCTCGCAAAGACTCAGCTGGGGCTGGATTGGCAGGAGGCAGGGCACGAAGCCCTGGCGAGCGCGGTGAACACCCTGCCCCCGGTCCACGAAAGACTCTGGATAGAGGCAGGTGAGATCCGGGCAGTGGCCTATCAGTTCCAACTGCAGGCAGGGGAATCTGTCATCGCTGAAGTCCAGTCCAAAGACTGGAAACTGGCTTACCTGTCGCAGTCGTCAGACGGTCAGCCCAAGGCAAAGGCGCGACAGACTTCTGGTCGTCTGTTTCTGGATATCTATCGAAATGACCGGGGCCAATGGATACCAGCCGGTAGTTTCCCCAAAAGTAGCCCATGGCAGGCAGACCACGCAGGCAGCTATCTGTTTCTACTGCAGCCGGAACTGTCAAGGCAGGGCCGTTTCGACATTCGCATAGAGGTATTACCCGCACTGAAGTTCCCCGTGTCCGGGAAAGGACCGGCTGCGATTCAGAGTTTTTTTGGGGCACCGAGGGATGGTGGGCGCAGAGTGCATCATGGCGTCGACATATTTGCCCAGAGAGGCACACCTGTTCTGGCTGCGGTGTCCGGGCCGGTGACCAGAACCGGGGACACCCCCCGAGGCGGTTTGCACGTCTGGCAGCGGGGTGACCACGGTCGGCGTCTTTACTATGCGCATCTGGACGACATTCTGGTGACCAGCGGTGATTTTGTGAAAGCTGGCCAGATCATTGGCACGGTAGGAAATACCGGCAACGCCCGCTGGACACCGCCCCATTTGCATTTCGGCGTTTACCAGCGATTCAGCGGACCTACCGACCCCCTGCCCCTGCTGTCCGGTAACACACTTCGCAGCCCCGGCGCCATGCCAGATGAACTCACCTCAAGCCGATGGCAAGTCAATGCCAGCAAGCTCTATCTGCGCCAGGGGCCTTCAACCCGAGACCGCATACTCTTGCCGCTCAGCCGCGGACAAGTGCTGGTTTCACAGGCTGCCGCCGGTTCCTGGATACGCGTGAACACACAGGCCGGAGACAGTGGCTATGTCCATGGCGACTACCTCAGTCCACTATCGGTAGCCAACCCTCTACTCTGAGCACACCGGTTCCTCCCGCTTTTCAGGTTCAGCGGGCGTCACACCCGATGGCGCATCTTTCTGTAAGAACCGGGTAAGTAAGAGGTAATCAGAGAACCGCCGCAAATACACGTCGAAGTCTGGCAGGGAAAGCCCAATTTGTGCGGACATGGCTTCGGT